>NZ_CDSBKO010000011.1:0-115207 GCF_977115655.1 Aquimarina sp. | reverse complement strand
ACCCATCCTCATCGGTATAGGTAAAGGTTCCGTTATTGTTATCTACCAGAGTAGTAAGCGTTTCTAAGTTCCGAACAATATTGGTAAGGTTCAGGTTGGTAGTGGATCCGTCCTCATCGGTATAGTCGATACTGGCATTGTCTGCATTCAGGGCAATGGCAGTCAGGGTCTCTAAGTTAGATACATCGATTACGGAAGTAGAACCATCCTCATCGGTATAGGTAAAGGTTCCGTTATTGTTATCTACCAGAGTAGTAAGCGTTTCTAAGTTCCGAACGATATTGGTAAGGTTCAGGTTGGTAGTGGATCCGTCCTCATCGGTATAGTCGATACTGGCATTGTCTGCATTCAGTGCAATGGCAGTCAGGGTCTCTAAGTTAGATACATCGATTACGGAAGTAGAACCGTCCTCATCGGTATAGGTAAAGGTTCCACCAGCATTTTCAATTATAGTTGTAAGAGTTTCAGAAGGTAAAGTAACACTTCCACCATTATCTAAAGATAATTCATTTGTAGAAGTATTGAATGATAGCTGTTGGTTATCTGTGCCCACAAAATTAATAGGAGATCCATTACCATTATTAAATGTATATGTTCCATCTCCATTATTGGTAAGTTGTGCTTTGTTAATAGTGACAGTTACATTGTTTTCATTTGTATAGCTAAAGGAACCATCATTATTATCAATTACAAAAGTGATAGTTTCTGCAGAAGTACATAAGGATTCCCAGGAAGAGCCATTATATTGAAAGACACAATTATTATCTGTATTATACACCATTGCTCCGGAAAGAGGTGTAATAAGATTCATTTGATTATTAGTTACCCTAGTAAGTATAAAAACTTTATCTGTACTTTGTAGCTCTAATAATGAAGAAGGATCAATCAAATCTGGATCATCTCCAATCTTTACCTGAGCAAGTAAAGAATTAAGATTAAGGAAAATGAATAGAATCAGAGTAATTCTTATTTTCATAGTGATGGGGTTATTTTTTGATTTTATTTCTTTTATGCTTTGTTATATTCAAAATATTTGTGGATATCAGTAGGTTGAGCTTCTAACAATATTAATCATTTTTTTTTTATTGATTATGGTTTTGTTAACAAAAATACATATTTCTTCAGATTAAACGCAGTTTATGCCGATAAAATACGTTTTTTTTCGTAATTCTATTTTTTAATTTTTCTTTAATTTTTCTTTTTTTTTCTTTAAAAAATTATACATTTGCACAGCTTAATGCGGGAGTAGCTCAGTTGGTAGAGCGTCAGCCTTCCAAGCTGAATGTCGCCGGTTCGAACCCGGTCTCCCGCTCTAAAATTCTCTTCTCATTATAGTTTCTGGTTTTTTATTTTATGTCTTTTGTTTAAGGGGTTGATTTTTAGTTATTTTTTTAATTTAATAAAAAATAAAATTGTTGTTTTATTTAAAACAGGTGTTATGTTTGTCGTAATATGAATTTATAGATTTTTATATAGCCTGTCATATTTTATTATATTTACTGGAAAATAAAAATTTATGAAAGCGAAAAGCTTTTTGATTAATCCTGAGGAAACTTTGCAAAAAATTAGTTCGCAAAAAATCATATTAAGTATTATTTTGCTTAGTTTATTAATTTTTAGTCCTGTGTTTACGGGCTCGGAATTTTTAACATACGATGATAATTGGTACATATATGAAAATGAAAATGTAATTAATTTATCCTGGAAATCTATAGTAAATATATTTACAACATTACAAGGAGGTCAATATTCTCCACTTGGAGAAGTGTATCATTCTATATTATATTATTTGTTTGGTAAAAACGCAACTGCTTTTAAAATATGTGCATTATTAGTGCATCTTGTTAATGCAGCTTTATTGTTTAAGATTTTTGACGTTCTTTTTAAAAACAGATTGCTTGTTATTATTGTTGTTTTGTTTTTTGCAATACACCCTTTGCAAGTAGAAACAATTGGATGGATATCTGTTATTTTTAGAAATGCTGTTTTCTTCATGTTTTTGGGGTATCTGTTTTATATAAGATATTTAGATACTTTTAAGAAGTATAATTTGATCCCGGTATTGGTTTGTTATATACTGGCTTTTCTTACAAAAGAACAAGCAATTTTGTTTCCTGTAGGTTTGTTTCTCATTCAGATGATGAGATTTCAAGATTTTTGGAACAAGAGATTTATAATTGAAATGATTTTTTGGGCTGTTGTAGCATTGATTTTTGGGTTAATAACCATTGAGGTTACTAAAACAGGAGGTCCAAGTATTGTAAATAGAACAGTTTCGGTTTATGACAAAATAGCTTTACTATCCAAAACTATTTTAGCCTATACTACTAATTTTTTATTTCCATTTAAGTTATCTTTTTCTTATCCGTATCCGGTTGGTAAATCAAACATTTCGTTTTTAACTATATGTTTTGCATTTGGGCTATTGATTTTAGGAAGTTTTATTTCTTTTAAAGATAAAATTTTTAGATTCGGTTTTTTATGGATTTTGGGTTTTTTGAGTCTTGGATTGGTGTTTTCATTTTTTCATTTAAGAGATTCGTTTATGGCAGATCGTTATGCTTATTTGGCAATAATAGGATATTCTTTATTATTGTATTGGGTATTATCATTGCTTAAAAAGTTTTTTTCGAATAATCTTATATTTTTAGGAGTATTATCTTTTTTTGTTGTTTCCTATGCAATAGTATCTTTTAAAAGAATTCCTGTTTTTAAAAATTCCAAAAATTTATGGACCCAGGCAATAGAAGTTAACCCGGAAAATCAATATGCATATAATAGTTTAGGTTTTTATTATAGAAATCATAATAAAATAGATACAGCATTTGTATATTATAAAAAAGCATTAAAAATAGATCCAAATTATTATTTGGCTCATAGTAATATCGGAAAGGTTTATTATAATAAAAAGCAATACGATAGTGCTTTGTATCATGTTTCAAAAGCAATAACTATTAACCCACTTTATAAAAGAGCATATTTAAACAGAGCTGCAATTTATTCAAAGACCAATAAAAGAGATTTGTACCTGCAAGATTTGAATAAAATTTTAAATTTAGAACCAGGAAAAATAAAGTATTTGAAAGAAAGGGCTCGTACTTATTTTGAACTTAAACAATATGATAATGCAGTCAAGGATGCTACAGAATTAATAAAACTAAATCCTAATGATTCTTTTTCGTATTATCTTATAGGGCATAGTTATTTATTGCAAAAGAGTTATGAAAAGGCTAATCAATATATGGATAAAGCTATTCAGAAAAACTCAAAAGAAGGGAAGTATTTTTTTATTCGATCTTTATGCCGCTTCAGAGTTGGTAAAACGTTAGATGCATTGAATGATGCAATAATGGCAAAAAAAGCAGGCTTTAATGTAAATGAAAGCTATTTAATGGGTTTAATACAAGAAGTAAAGAAATCTAAAAATAAAAAGAATTAATACAATTGCTTCATGAAACTATCCAAATTGTCTATAGTTGTACCTTGTTATAATGAGGAAAGTAATATTGAAGAACTTTTTAATGAATTAAAAAAAGTTATAGAATCACTTACTTGTGTTTGCGAGGTGATTTTTGTTGATGATGGTAGCAAGGACAATACTTATAAGGAAATAGAAAAAAAGTCACATAAGTACGATTATGTTCATGGAGTTTCTCTTTCCCGAAATTTTGGACATCAAATTGCATTATTGGCAGGTTTGGAAAAGGCATCAGGAGATGTTATCATTACTTTGGATGGAGATTTGCAACATCCGCCACAAGTGATTCCAGAATTAATTGAAAAATATAATAAAGGATTTGATATAGTAAATACCAGAAGGATTGACGATGAATCTACTTCTTTTTTAAAGAAAAAAACCTCTACATTGTTTTATATACTTATCAATAAGTTATCAGATATTAAAGTAGAACCTTTTGGAGCAGATTTTAGGTTAATGAGCAGAGAAACGGTTGACGCATTTTTGAGTATTAAGGAACAGGATCGTTTTACCAGAGGACTGGTAAGTTGGATCGGTTATAATCAAGGGGTTGTAGAATATAAGGCCAGTCCCCGGTTTTCAGGAAAATCTTCGTATACGGTAAAAAAAATGTTTCAACTAGCTATTAACGGGATAACCAGTATGTCTTCAAAACCATTGAGAATATCTTTGTATCTGGGGTTAATGTTTTTTATTACAGGATTGATATACGCTGTATTTATAATTTATAACTATTTTGCAGGAATCAATGTAGAAGGGTGGACTTCTATTCTTATAACTATTTTGATTTTAGGGGGGATACAATTACTTATATCTTCAATCATAGGCGAGTATGTCTCTCGAATATTTAACGAAACAAAATCAAGACCGCTTTATCTGGTAAAAAAGCAAACTTCTAAAAAAATCACTTAGTTTTTGAAAACATACTTAATGTAGCAAAAGACATTTTTTTACCTATATAATTTCTGAAAAAAAGAGAATCTATCTTAAAAATAAATTTAACCAACCCTTTTCCTCCTATGTTCAAAAAAGGAAAAGCATCGGGATTATAAAATAAAATATACGAAAGCAATCCAGGATATATTTGATCTGTTAGTGCATATCCATTATTAAGAAACAGATCATTTAGTTCTTTTAATTTAAAAGCTTTTTCTGTCTCCTTATCAAATAAAGTATTTCTATTATAAATATTTTCTCTTACCTTTCTGAAAATTATGTTGTTATGTGTAGGTTCCAATACAATAAATGCACCATCAGGAGAAAGGTTTTTTTGTAACTTGGCCACTACAGTATTGCACATAGATGGTACGTGATGTAGCCCTCCTATGATGATGATGATATCAAATTCTTTGTCACTCTTGAAAGTAGAGATGTCCTGAACATAAACATGCAGGTTTTTATTGGATTGTTTTACTTTTTCAATCAAAACAGAACTATAATCAAAACCTTCATAGGATTTTAAAGTGCCTATATTCTTTTCTAATATAGATTTTCCTTCAGAGTATCCGCACATAGGCTCTAAAACAGAAAGATTTTTATTTTTTAATTTAATTTTATCTTTAAAGAAAAAATGCCACATTAAATCTTTCAAATATAAATGATTAGTAGATTTTCTGGCATTATAATATTTTTCAGATATACTTTCAAAATGTTCTCTTTGTTGTTCTATAGGATTGTTCATTCGTTTTAATTTCAATAATTTTAAAATGTTTCTCGTTATATATTTAAGTTCAGATAAATTATTTGTAGCTTATAATTTCTTTGTTTAATACCGAATAAGATATACTTTATTACTCAAAAAATAGAAAGCCCTGTTAAAGTTGTTAATTGTTCCAAAGAATACATTCCCAGTTCAGAGTTTCCTTTAGGATTTAAGGGCGGACTCCATACCGTAACCGCGTATTGCCCGGGATGTACGGCAACAATTCCTCCGCCTACACCACTTTTGCCAGGTAACCCAACTCTAAAACTAAACTCACCAGCCTCGTCATAAAAACCACAAGTTTGCATAATAGCATTGATACGCTTTACTTTTCTTGAAGGTACTATTTGTTCTTGGTTGTATAATAATTTACCTCCATTAGCATAGATCATAAATGCTTTGGATAATTCCTCGCAAGACATTTCTATAGAACATAAATGAATATATAAGTCTAAAACAATTTCGATATTATTTTTAATATTGCCAAAGGCTTTCATTAAGTTTAGTAATGACATATTACGATGGCTATGTTTTTTTTCAGATTCAAAAACATTACGATTTATGCCTATATTTTTACTATTTACTAATTTATGTATAAAATCAAGAAGATCATTTTTTGGATTTTCTAATTTTGAGACTAAAATATCACAAACAACCAAAGCACCGGCATTTATAAAAGGGTTTCTGGGGATTCCATTTTCATATTCTAATTGTACCAAAGAATTAAAAGGGTCTCCCGATGGTTCAACATCTACTCTTTCAAACAAATCATCCCCTAATAGTAACATCGCTTTGGTAAGAGCAAAAACTTTGGATATACTTTGTATAGAAAACTTCTCTGTATTATCCCCAAAATGATAATGCCCGGAATTAATACAATGCAAATGCATTCCCAATTTGGCAGCATCTACTTTTGCTAATTCAGGAATATAAGAAGCTACTTTTCCTGTATTATCTATAGAAGAAATCTCATTTTGTATAGAAGTAAGTATTTTTTGGTATTCCATAAAGGGTTTTTAGCTTAACTCAGATAAAGAACTATTAGCCTGTATTTCATACGGAGCTTTATTTTTTTCAAAAATTCTGGCAGTTAGATCTCCTTTAAGTATAATATCATTTTTATAAACTCTTAGCCAACTTCCTTCTCTTAATCCTACTACAGGTTGTGGATTTAAATTGTGAAATTCTTTAATCCTTGTTTCCCTTGTTTCACCTTTATGGGTAGATGCAGGGTCAGGATCCAAATAATGAGGATTTATATTAAAAGGTACTATCCCTAATGTTTTAAAATTTGGAGGATATACAATTGGCATATCATTGGTGGTTTTCATATTTAAACCACAGATATTACTCCCGGCACTTGTTCCTAAATATGGTATGCCAGAGTTTACTATTTCTTTTAGCGGTTCTAGGATGGCATTTCTGTATAGTTGGTCTACCAATAAAAATGTATTTCCTCCTCCTGTATAAATACCTTTTGCATTTTTTAACGCCTCGACAGGATCAGAAAACATGTGTATGCTAACTATTTTTTTGTTCATCTTTTTAAAGATATTGTTAACGCCGATAGTGTATTCATCGTGAGAGATCCCTCCGGGACGGGCATAAGGGATAAAAAGTATTTCTTCGATACCAGAGTATAAGTCTAATAAAGTTTCTTGTAGATAGGCTAGGGGGTCGCTACCATACACGGTAGAGGTACTTGCAATTATACAGTTTTTCATGTAGTTTTTTTATAAAGGTAGTTTAACGTTTTCTTTTATTGAAATCTTCTGTGAAAATAAAAAAATGTAGTATCTTAAAAAATAAATTTAACCCGGTCTGTTATGAAATTAAAATTATCTGTCCTTTTTATTTGTTTTATATGTATTACGGCATCAGCCCAAATTACCTCAAGAGTTTTAATTAACGGAAAAGTTAGTGTTCCTATAGAAGATGACCCCGAAGGAGTAGTAGTATATAATCGTAGTACTAACAAAGGTACAATAACAAATGCTAACGGAAGGTTTATAATTAGTGCAGGAATAAATGATCGAATTGAAGTGGTTGCCATGCAATACCAACATTTTATAGTATTGGTAGATAAAGGAATAGTAGACAATAAAAGATTACATGTTTTTCTTAAAGAATCTGTAAACCAATTAGAAGAAGTAGTAGTTACCCCTTATGATTTATTGGGTAATATAACTGTAGATGTAAAAAAAATAGGGTACAGCAATAGTGGAATAGGAGGGGTGGCAAAAGAAACCTCTTCAAAAATTAATGACGCGGATTATGATTTTGTGCCAGATGAATTATCGGATATAAAGAGCAAAGAGTTTTTAAAATTTTCAGAAGAAGGACTAATTAATGGATTAAATTTTGTTAGCCTTTTTAAATTAGTATATAGTACAAAAGATAAAACTAAAACAAAAAAACAAACTGCTGATATTGATGTTAAGATTAGAAATGTCTATAACGATCAATTTTTTAAAGATTATTTGGCATTAGATATAGACCAAATAAATGATTTTATCTTTTTTGCAGAAGCCAATGGGTTAAATGAAGAATACTTTGAACCAGGCAAAGAATTAGATTTATTACAATTTTTGGCATACCAAAGTAAAATATATAGAAATCAATAGTCATCCAAGACCAGTTACAATTTGAATTTACCAAAAAAGAAAATCTAGTTATTTTTCAAATATTCAAAGCAAAAACCCTGATACAGACTTGATTTGGCATCAAACATAGCACTTGTAAAGAACTAAATAATTATGATCTGTTTTTGTTTTGAAGCATAGACAGAAAAGAAAATTTTATTGCGATAAAGTCAAAGTGTAAATAGGATTATTTATATAGCTCGTGTAATTTTGTTGAAAATGTGTCGTCTTTGGAAATAAAACAACATGCCTTTGTTTTGGGATATTGAAGGTTTGTTTCTGACAAAATTTTTATGACAAAATTTTTACTGCTTACATCTATACTGTTATCCATATCTGTTTACGGGCAATCTGAAAGTTTAAAAGGAAAAATCATAGCAGATTCTCTTCAGGGGTATGCTATAAATATTGTGAATTTTACAAAAGAAATAGGGACAACAAATGATGAAAATGGTTTTTTTGAAATACCGGCAAACCCGGGGGATTCTATTGTTTTTTCATCTGTACAATATCAAATACATTCCATTATTGTTCATAAAGATCAATTGTTAGAAAACAGAACTACAATTGTTCTGAAACCTATTGTACAACAATTAGATCAGGTAAAAGTAAGTAATGTAGAGCTCTCAGGGTATTTAGATGCGGATTTGAAAACACTAGAATTGAGCCCTTTTGTAGATAATCAAATATTAGGACTCCCATTTAGTGATAAGCCACAACCAACATTAGCGCAAAGAAGAATTTATACAGCAAGATCCGGAATATTAGACTTGCCTATTAATTATTTAAACGGTAAACTTAAAAAGCTTAAAAAATTAAAAGCTATAGAAGATTTAAATAAAATAGTTCAAAAAGGAGAAACAACATTCGATACCTCCTTTTTTATAAACGAATTAAAATTGCCAGAAAATTTAATACCTGATTTTATGTATTATTGCGCAAAAGACGATTATTTTAAAAATCTTATAGAAAATACAAACAAACTTACGCTAGTAGAATTTTTTCAAGAAAGAGCTGTTTCTTACAAAAAACATAAAGAAATAAATTAACGTAAATTTATTATGGTTTTCAAGTTTGGCATAATTTTTTGATTCATGACCTTAAAATTAATTACTTTTAGCCTTTTACAAGTTTTAAATTATGAAATACACATAAAAAAACGTGCATATTTCATTAGACTGATAAGATATAGTATATGCATAAGAATATAATTCTTTTTGTTTTTATAATGTTTACTACATTAAGTTCCTTTACTACCGCACATAAGTTTTATGTTAGTGTTACACAGGTAGAATACAATAAAGAGGAACAAACTCTACAAATAATATCCAGAATTTTTATCGATGATATTCAAGATCTTTTAAAAGAAAGATACAATCTGTCTGTAGATTTAGATAAAAATGAAAAAACCTCAGAAATAGATAAATACTTAACGACTTACCTTAATCAAAAACTGGTTTTTAAAGTAAATGGTAAAAAAGTAAATTTTGTTTTTATAGGTAAAGAATATGAAGAAGACCTTGTTATTTGCTATTTAGAAATAGAAAATATTACTTCCTTAGAAACTATAGAAATAACAAACGAAGTTTTGATGGATCTTTTTGAAGAACAGCAAAATATTATTCATGTAAAAAAAGAGAATCAACGTAAAAGCTTAATCCTTGAAAAAGAAAAAGAGGTAGGGGTGTTAAAATTTAGTAAATAAATTATTAAACTTTTAAAAAACAACTACTTTGCAAAACCATAACATTTAACTCAAAACTATTATAATGAAAAAGATACTTTTAGTCCTTTCAGTGACTTTTTTGATATCAGGTATTTTATATGCTCAAAATCAAGAAGAGACTAAAAAAGCCCGGGAATTAGGGCATACCAATCAGAACAAATTTAAACAAATGTACGATGAGTTTGCTACTCCAAACATGTTTAGAACAGCTTCAGGAGCTCCAGGTCCGGCATATTATCAGCAACAAGCAGATTATAAAATGGATGTCGAATTAGACGATAAAAATAAAAAGCTAACCGGTAGAGAGACTATTACATATACTAATAATTCTCCTGATAATTTAGAGTTTCTTTGGGTGCAATTAGATCAAAATATGCGGGCGAAGGACTCTAAAACGCCACTAATAGAAGCAAATGGAGTGGATCCAGCAGCTACAACAGATGGTTTTGTAACAAAATATCTTGCAGAACCATTTGATGGAGGTTTTAATATTACAGCAGTAAAAGACAGTAACGGAAAACCACTTGAATATACTATTAACAGAACCATGATGCGCGTAGAAATGCCTCAGGATTTAAAACCCGGAGAAAAATTTGTGTTTTCTATCGAGTGGTGGTATAATATTAATGACCACGTAAATGGAAGAGGAAGATCCGGATATGAAGAGTTTGAAGATGGAAACAGAGCTTACGTTATTGCTCAGTTTTATCCTCGTATGGCTGTGTATAATGATGTTGAAGGATGGCAAAATCATCAATTTTGGGGCAGAGGAGAATTTGCATTGCCATTTGGTAATTTTGAAGTAAATATTACAGTTCCCGCAGATCATATACTAGATGGAACCGGAGAATTAGTAAATAGAAAAGAAGTGTTTACAAATGATATGATGAACCGCTATGAAAAAGCAAAAAAATCGTACGATACCCCGGTTGTTATTGTAACTCAGAAAGAAGCAATAGCAAAAGAAAAAACATTTGCCCAAACTAAAAAAACATGGAAACTAAAAGCTGAAAATGTTAGAGATTTTGGCTTTGCAACCTCCCGAAGATTTATCTGGGATATGATGGCGGTTAAAATAGGAGGAAAAGATATTATGGCAGTATCCATGTATCCTAAAGAAGGAAATCCGTTATGGGAAGAATGGTCTACAAAAGTAGTTGCGAGTACTTTAAAATCTTATAGTAGAATGACTTTTGATTATCCATATCATAAAGCGATCTCGGTACATGCAAAAAATCAGGGGATGGAATATCCTATGATCTGTTGGAACTATGGAAGACCAGATGAAGATGGTACGTATAGCGACCATGTAAAATACGGAATGATGAGTGTTATTATACACGAGGTTGGACATAATTTTTTTCCTATGATTGTTAATAGCGATGAGCGTCAATGGACATGGATGGATGAAGGACTTAATACCTTTGTACAGTATATAGCAGAGCAAGATTTTGCAGAATGGTACCCCAAAGCATTGGGTAATGATAAAGAATACCCTTCAAGACGTGGTCCCGCAGATAAAATCGTGCCTTATATGGCAGGTGACCAGAGTTTTTTATCCCCAATTATGTCACAATCTAATAATATCCATCAATTTGGGCCAAATGCGTATGCAAAACCAGCAACCGGATTAAATATTTTAAGAGAGACAATCATGGGCAGAGATCTTTTTGACTACTCTTTTAGAACATATTCTCAACGATGGATGTTTAAACACCCTACCCCCGAAGATTTTTTCAGAACTATGGAAGATGCCTCTGCAGTAGATTTGGATTGGTTTTGGAGAGGATGGTTCTATACAACAGATTATACAGATATTGGAGTAAAAGATGTAAAAAAATATGTGGTTTCCAAGGTGCCTACCTTACAAGCACAAAAATTTGCAGCATCTGACAGAAATTTAAGATTTGCAGATTTTTCTGATTTGGTTTTTATGGTTGAAGAAGGAAGCGATGATTATAATAGAATTAAAGCAAATGGAGGGGTTATTGAAGATGCTACATCATTAAAAGAATATGTAATGGATAATTTTTCTCCTGAAGAACGCAAAAACTTAAAACAACCTAAGTTTTTCTATGAAATTACTTTTGAAAAACCAGGAGGTTTAGTAATGCCTTTAATTGTAGAATATACTTATGAAGACGGAAATACAGAAACGGTAACATATCCTGCAGAAATTTGGAGAAAAAACAATAAAGAAGTTAAAAGAGCAATAGCATCTGAAAAAGCAATAGCAAAAATTGTAGTAGATCCAAAACAAGAAACAGCAGACATTGACATGTCTAATAATAGTTGGCCTAAACGAAAAAAATTGGGCAAGTTTGAACAATTTAAAAATAAAGTAAAAGGACAATAAAGTATTGTTTTTGATAAGATCAAAAAGCCATTTCAAAAAACGTTGAGATGGCTTTTTTTTGCATAATATTATTTATATTTGTAGCATTATGACAGCACTACCTTTATTTATTAGTGGAACCGAAATAGCCTTTATAGTTTTTATACTGGTAATGGTATTTGGCGCAGATAAAATTCCTGAAATAGCAAGAGGATTAGGAAAAGGAATGCGAATAATTAAGGATGCTACAAACGATATTAAAACAGAGATTACCAAGAGTGCAGAAAAACATGGTGTGGATACCAATCTGCCCTCTTCAATAACTTCAGATATAAAAAAAGAAATAGACCAGGTCAAAGAAGATATAGATAAAGCTACCGGATCAATAAAACGGCAACGCTAGTTTTTTATACCAATCTCTTTCTCTTTATTGGATTTTCCTTGTAAAAAGATACTTTTCTTAGATAATAACTGTTTTTTTTTGAATTACTTTTTTGTTTCGCCGGCAAGGGATTACACTACCCGTTAATACTGGGTTTTTGTGCTTTTTTTATATAATAATTTGGTGTTATGCAAGCATAATACCCTGTTTTTTGTTGGATATATGACAATGTTAATGTGTAATATTTGAATATAATTTAATACATTAGCTTTATAATTATAAAAATGATAATTATTCGTAATTTTTTCGAATTTCTTTTTTATTGATTTTTTCACATAACTCATAAAACCTATTCTAAAATGAAAAAAATTATTATTCTTGCTTTAGGGCTTATTTTTGTACTTTCTTGCTCTAAAGATAACCTTGGTGAAATCGAAGAGCCTGATGCAGAATTTTCTGAATCACAAAAGTTACTTTCCATATCTGAAATCAATAAATATATTGAAACTGAATTAAAACAAAACAATGATGTGGATTGGACAAAAGCACCTGCAGTTGTTTTGTGGAGCGCTGTAATGCATGGTGGAGAAGTTTTAAGTGTGGGATATGGAGAAAAAGATGAAAGTTTTTCTATACAAAAAACATCCAGACTAAATGATGCAAGAGATAATGTATATAAAATTATACAATCTGTAGAAGGGGCAAGTAAATCAAATTCACTTGTGTCAGCAGATGAAATACTTAACGTGACCGATGTAAAAATAAGTAGTTTACAAACAATAGTAGAATTACAGAAAGCACCTCAAATACGATATTTGGAGCCAATAGGGTATGGATCTTATCTGGAAGAAGCCTCTGGCCAACAAAAATCTGCGGGATGCAGTCAAAGCGGTCAATCTATTAATAGCGGAGACTATAGGGTGATATCTCCTAATGCATGGTTGCCCTGGAATTTTGATGTACATAAAGTACCACAAGCCTGGAATTATAGTACAGGAGCGGGGATAACTGTTGGTTTAATAGATACCGGGATTTCTGCAAGCCAGAACTTGTTGGGTAGTGGTTTTAACGATGGAGACTCTAACGGAAGAACTGTTCAAAAATTTGGAACATTTATTGATTCACCTTGGTGGTGGTCTGATAATATAGATGGACCAAATGATAAATGCGGTCATGGAACTCAAATGGCATCTGCAATAGCATCCCCGCGTAATAATGATTTTATGCCTGTAGGAGTTGCCTATAACAGTAATTTGGTTGCTTATCGAGGAACAGAAGATGTTGTGCTAAATGATTATCATGAGCGTAAAGGGGTTAGTAATGCATTAAAAGCATTAGGAAACAGAAGCGATGTTAAGATTATTTCTATGTCTGTAGGATATCCCTGGTCTATTGGCAATGTAAAAGATGCTGTAAAATATGCCTACGGAAAAGGTAAAATGATTATTGCAGCAGGAGGAACTTCTACTACGTTTACAAATTGGTACGGGGTTATTTTTCCTGCTAGTATGGCTGAAGCTATTGCAATTACAGGAATAAAAGATAATGGGTATAATCGTTGCGATATTTGCCATGATGGTAGTAAAATCGATTTTACAATTGTTATGCAAAGGGCAGGAGATGCCAATAGAACAGTGCCTGTGTTAGGGTTTAATACAGGAACACAAGCTTATGTAGGAGGATCTTCTGTAGCAACAGCTACAACAGCAGGTATTGCAGCTTTGGTATGGGCTCGTAACCCCAGTATGACAAGGGATCAGGTGTTGGATAAACTGAAAAGGGCAGGAGAGTTTTATCCCAATCGTAATAGCAAATTTGGTTACGGTAACATTGATGCTCTAAAAGCAGTACAATAAGATAAAGAATATTTGGGGAATCTGAAAGTGGAGATCATACATTAGATCTCCACTTTCTGTTTTTAAGAATTATAATACCCTGCTAATAGTTAATCCATCCCGAATAGGGAGTACTACGGTTTCTATTCTCTTATCATTTATCAAAAGCTTGTTGTACTCCAGAAGCGCTTTTGTAGAAAGATCTTCCTCTTCTACGGGTTCAATTACTTTGCCATTCCACAATACATTGTCTGATAAAATAACAGCTCCGGAGTTCATTTTGTCGATTACTAAATCAAAATAGAGAGGATAATTAGGCTTGTCGGCATCAATAAAAACCAAGTCAAATTTTAAATCCAGATTTGGAATAATCTTTGAAGCATCCCCAATATGCTGATGGATTTGTTTTCCGTAATCAGAAAGGTTAAAATATTTTCTTTGAAAATCTTCTAATTCTTCATTAATATCAATAGTATGCAATTCTCCGTCTTTTTGCAATCCTTCTGCCAGGCATAATGCCGAATATCCTGTGTAGGTGCCAATTTCAAGTATACTTTTTGGGTGTATAAGTTTTGATAGTATACTTAAAACCCGACCTTGATAGTGCCCGCTAAGCATACGGGGCTGTAAAATTTTTTGATATGTTTCCCGATTAAGTTGTTGTAGTAATTCAGGCTCTTTCTCGCTATGGTTTACTACATACTCATCTAGTTTTTCTGGAATAAAATGCATGATTGAATTTTATTATAAAGTTTTGGTTAAACAGTGTTTTTTTAAGTCTAATCTTTAAAATAGAATTTACCTATTAAAGATATGGATTTTATTATACACCTACTTTACCAAGTATTTTGTCTATTAAATCTTGCTTAGCATCTTGATCGTCTCCAAATAGCCAGCGTAAAACATTATCTTCCCAAATATCGTCGTATTCTTTTTCATTTATTATTTTACGATCCAAAGCCAAATCTAAAATTTTACCAGGATAAGAAGACTGAGGTAAACTTTCCATTTCACCTAAAGGGTAAGGGTCATCCAACCCCAAAATGACTTGTTTACTTCCTTGCCGTTCCACAGTTAATTTTAACGAATCAGTATCGTGTACTAGAGTATCAAAATATATGTTTGGATGCCCTACAGCTTTTCTTGGGTGGTGTTTTCCTTCAAATAAATCTGGTCTTCCATCAAAGCCTTGTATACGTCTGCCAAGGTTCATTTGTGCCAGTTGTCCCCCATGCGCAAAACAGGTTCTTATATTTGGATAGCGTATTTGCATTCCATTAAGAGTATAAAAATGATATGCATCCCCGCATTGTGCCAACATCCATACCAAATGAAAACGCCAGGAAACATTTTCTAATTTAATCATTTTATCCCCATCATACGGGTGTACTTCTATAGCTAGTTTGTATTTGTTGGCCAGCTCAAAAATAGGATCATTTTCTTCGTCAAAAATACATCGCCACTGCCCGATAGAATCCATAAAGTGGGTTGGCAAGCATAATACGCGCATTCCCAACTCTTCAACACAGCGTTCCATTTCCCAAAGCGCTCCATTGATAAACCCGGGATGTACTACAAAACCACAAGTAAATTTATCCGGATGATCCTGCTGTATACGTGCATTAAAATCGTTCTGAAATCGTAAAGCATGCTTCATTTCTTCCAGGCGTAAACCATTACCGTATAATTGAGAAAGATTTAAGACAACAGCATGATCGATTTTAAAGTGCTCCATCCATTCTAGTTTGTCGTCTAAGAAAAAACTAGAATGTGTTACGGGGCGTTTCCACCCTTTTTGTAACATATATTTGCGTTCATCATCTACCCAAAAAATCTCTTTATCCTTCATGAATTTAGGAATTTCTTCTGGATATGGTAGTAGATGCGAGTGACCGTTTATTCGAAGTTTTCTTTTCATGGGTATGTTTGTTTTTTATGACCAATAAGTATGATTAAATGGTATTTTTGATATCTTGGGATTGCCACATTTATTATAATAGTTTTACACCAAATGGGGAGTAATTATTTTTTATCGGGAGCTTCCATTATTGTTCCACAATTAGAACAGGTACATTTTTTTTTGTCATTATAATATTTATCAAAAATAATTGGCATATCTGTTTCTATATTGTCTAATGCAAATTCTTCTCTGTATAATTGGGTATTACAGTTTTCGCAATACCATTCCAGAGCATCCATCATTTTTTCCTGACGAGGGTATTCGATAACTAATCCCACGGTATTAGCTCCTCTTTGTGGGGAATGCGGAACCTTAGGAGGTAATAAATAGATATCCCCTTCTTTAATATGAACATCTTTTGGCTCCCCTTTGTCCATTATTTTTAAAATCATATCTCCTTCTACCTGATAAAAAAACTCTGGGGTTTCATTATAGTGGTAATCTTTTCTGTTATTTGGTCCACCTACTACCATTACAATAAAATCTCCATCTTTCCATACACATTTGTTGCCTACAGGAGGTTTTAATAAATGCCGGTGTTCTTCTATCCAGGCTTTAAAATTAATTGGTGAAACTAGGGTACTCATATTTTTGTAACTTTATTTGTTTTTGTTTTTTCTCTTACGATTGAACTGTATTCTGTACTAAATTTAATTATTTTAATCCTTATTTAGCAATAACAAATAGTTAACTATAAGGATTTTGTTCTTCCTCCATCTACAGGTAGATTTATACCATTGATGTAAGATGCTGCCTGTGATGCCAAAAATGCTACAGCATTGGCTATCTCTTCGGGTTTTGCAAATCGTTTTGCCGGCACTTCATTTTTCATGGCATCAGAAACTTCTTCTATAGTTTTTCCAGTTTTTTCTGCCTTGTTATTAATAATTTCATTTAGTCTTTCTGTTGCTGTTGCCCCGGGTAATACATTGTTTACTGTAATGCCAAATACAGCTAATTCATTGGATAGTGTTTTGGACCAGTTTGCAACGGCACCGCGTATAGTATTAGATACCCCCAGCCCGTTTAAAGGTTGTTTTACCGAAGTGGAAATTATATTAATTATTCTTCCATATCCTTCTTTTTTCATTCCGGGAACTACAGCTTGCACCAAAACATGATTGCTTTTTAAATGTTGGGTGAATGCACGTTCAAACTCTTCTAAAGAGGCATCATATACTGGTCCCCCTGCAGGTCCCCCTGTATTGTTTACCAAAATATGAAATACTTTATCTGCCTTATAGATATTTTGTTTTAAATTCTCTGGATTTTGAAAATCTGCAACAATATAATGATGTGCTTGCCCTTTATCTGTAGCTAATTCTTTTAAGGTATTTTTTAGCTTATCTTCATTTCTTGCCACCAGGGTGATATTAGCTCCCAGTTCTGCTAATTGTTTAGCTGAAGCTTTTCCTATACCTTGTGTACTACCGCAAACCAGCGCGTTTTTATGAGTTAAATCTAGATGCATTATAGATGTTTCTAAAGTTTATATTTTTTTAATATTGTATACAAATGTTTTTGGGTTCGGTAAAAAACCGCAGGGCTTCAAAACCACCTTCCCTGCCAATACCAGAGTCTTTTATTCCACCAAAAGGAGTGCGTAAATCACGCATCATCCACGTGTTTATCCAAACGATTCCGGATTGTATACGTTTAGACAATAACATACTTCGGTTTAGATTGTTTGTCCAGATGGTGCAAGATAATCCATAACGAGTATTATTTGCCAGGGATAAAGCCTCCTCATCGGTATCAAAAGGCATAATAGTTACAACTGGTCCAAAAATTTCTTCTTGTATTACTCTGCAATTTGGATCAATAACTTCTATAATAGTTGGTTGTAAATAATACCCGTTTTTATGATTTTCTACTTTAACATAATCACCACCACACAGTATTGTGCCACCTTCTTCTTTTGCGATTTCAATATAAGATTTAACTTTTTCCAGATGTGTTTTAGAAACGAGTGCTCCTATATTGGTTTCCTTATCTAGTGGAGATCCTATTTTAAGTTCTCTTGTCTTGGCAATAAAATCGGTTTTGAATCTCTCGTATATAGATCTTTCTACATATATTCTTGAACTGCACAGACATATTTGCCCTTGATTAGAAAAAGATGATTTTATAGTGGTTTCCAACATTTTGTCATAATCGCAATCTGCAAAAATAAGATTGGGGTTTTTGCCACCTAATTCTAAAGATAATTTTTTAAACATAGGTGCTGCTGTTCTGGCAATATGTGCTCCGGTAGCTGTTCCTCCTGTAAAAGAAATCGCTTTAATTTTAGGATGTTCTACGATAGCTTGTCCTGTTGTTTTACCTAAACCATGCACTATATTTAAAACTCCTTTAGGTAACCCGGCTTTGTTGCATATATCTCCCAAAAGATATGCTGTCATTGGGGTTATCTCGCTAGGTTTTGCTACTACGGTATTTCCTGCGGCAAGAGCAGGGGCAATTTTCCAAGTAAAAAGATATAATGGTAAGTTCCAAGGGGATATGCAGCCTACAACTCCTATGGATTGGCGTAAGGTAAAGTTGAATACATTTTGCCCAATGCTTTCATGCGCTTCGCTGGCAAACTGAGTAATAGCATTTGCAAAAAACTGAAAATTAGAGGATGCCCTGGGTATATCCACATTGGTAGATAAACTTAGAGGTTTACCATTGTCAATAGTTTCGGCTTTGGCAAGAGACGCTAAGTTTTCGGTTATTAAGGAAGCTATTTTTGCCAGAATAACACTGCGTTGTTGTAAAGTTGTTTCTGACCAGTCTGGAAACGCTTTTTCTGCAGCGATATATGCAGCTTGTACATCTTCAGCAGATGAGTTGGGGGTTAAACTATATATCTCGCCAGTAGAAGGATTGTAATTATCTATCCATTGATCTTGTACAGGGTTTTTAAATTCGCCATTTATATAGTTTAATATTTTTTCCATTTTTATATATCTATTAACTAAAAATATGTTTTAACTCTTCTGCTGTTTGTTTTAGATCTCCTGTATATGTTTTAATTTCATTTTTATTAAACCTTGCAGAAGGACCAGAAGTACTTATAGCAGCTATAAATTTTCCTTTAGTGCTAAAAACAGGAACGGCAACACATACCAGCCCTATTTCATTTTCTTCTAAGTCTAAAGCAAAACCATTTTTTTTAATATTTTCTACCTCGGCGATTAACTTTTTTCTATCTGTGATTGTGTTTTTTGTAATAGTTTCCAGTTGAATGTCCTCTATACTTTTTTTATAATCCTGTTCTGCAAAAGCCAGCATGACTTTTCCTAATCCTGTGCAATGCAATGGCTTTTCTGTGCCAATTTGTGAGTTGATTTGTAAATCATGTCTGCCTACTACTTTGTCTAAAAAATAAACCTTTCGGTTTTTGTAAATAGCTAAATGAGCAGTTTCTCCTGCACGTTTTACTAACTCCTCCATAAAAGGCCGGGCTTTTGAAATAAAATTTTTATGGATACTTACTTTTTGACTTAATTCAAATAGTTTAAGACCTAGTCTGTATTTTTCATTTTCCGGATTTTGTTGTATTACATTTAGGGCTTCCATGGTGGCTAACATCCTGTATACAGCACTTTTATTAGTGCCTATTTTTTTTGCAATTTCAGTAACTCCAAGTTCTATCTTATCCATAGAAAAGCAATCCAAAATTTTAAAAGCTTTTTCAACAGATGTGTTTAGGATTTTTTTTTCTGTGGTGTTATTCATACTTCTATTTTTTGTAACACCTTCAAGGTTTTTCAAAACCTTGAAGGTGTTATATATGCAACCACTTTGATTTCGATTAATAAGTGTGGATGAGGCAATTGATGTACGGCCACAGTGGTCCTGGTAGGGCCATCATAATCAAAGTATTTTGCATATACTTCATTGTACCCTCCAAAATCATTCATGCTCACCAAAAAGGAAGTTACATCTACAATATCTTTTAGACTTGCACCTTCTTCTTTCAGGATATCATTAATATTTTCTAAAACAGCTTTTGTTTGTGCTCTGATATCCAGATTTGTGGTTCCAAATTCATCTACTTCTACACCTTCAAAAGTATTATCTGATCTTCTGGAGCTTGTACCAGATACATATATAAAATCTCCTACTCGTTTTACATGAGGGAATTTTCCTCTTGGAGTAGCTTTGCCTTGTATTAGTTTTCCTTTAGTCATGATAATAGTTTTGAGATATTAGTATTGAGTATTGAGAATCAATCATTTTATGTATTGCTTTATCGTAATCCTGCAATTTCATCTTCTTCTAATATTTCGCTGGTTTCTTTTTGTATTTGATCCAATATATTTTTTAAATCTTTGGTAGTGTCAATTTCACTATCTGCAATTAGATTTAATAAAGCTTTGTCTTGCGCCCGACCTATTTTCATTGCTTTTGCGTATCCTATATTTTCATCGAATGTGACCATAGAGTATTTTGAGAAATAGGAGGAGGGAAAGGTTTTTTCTAAATCCATCTCTAGTTTTCTTTTTTCTTTAAATAATGGGTTGGCTACATGATCCCGCATTTCGTAATAGTTATCGATTGCAAGGTCTGCAATGGCATCGGTATCTTCTTTTCTGGCTTTTTCGTATGCTTTAAAAGTAGCATCCCAGTCTCCTTGGTGTTGTTCTAATATGGTATCAAAAACCACTACGTCTTCAAATGAAGCATTCATTCCTTGCCCATAAAATGGCACAATAGCATGGGCAGCATCTCCTATCAGCAGAGTATTGCCTTTGTAATACCAGGGAGAACATTTTATGGTGCCGAGTGCTCCTGTAGGATTATTGAAAAATTCGTTATGTATATCTGGAATAAGAGCTAAGGCATCAGGAAATTGTGTTTGAAAAAACTCTGTAACTTTATCTATAGTAGTTAGATTATTAAAGTTATACTCTCCTTCATCATACGATAAAAATAGAGTTACCGTAAAGCTTCCATCCAGATTTGGCAGGGCAATAAGCATGTATTCTCCACGAGGCCAAATATGTAAATGATCTTTGCTGATTTGGTGTTTTCCTATTTTATCTGCGGGGATTTCGAGTTCCTTATACCCATGTGTCAGGTAGTTTTGAGAATAACTGAATAAAAACTTTTTTTCTAAGTAATAGCTTTTTCTAAGAGAAGACCCGGCACCATCTGCACCAAAAATCATATCCGCATGTACTTCAAATTTTTCATTCGTAGTATAGCACTTAAATTTTGCTATTTTATTTTCAATATCAACACCAAGGCATTTTTTGTTAAAATGAATGGTTACATTGTCATACTTTTCTGCTTCAGATAATAATACCCCGTTCAGACCTCCTCTGGAAATAGAATTTATATATTCTCCTTCTCGCCCAGAATAATTAGAGGCAAAGGTATTTCCTTCTTTGTCATGAATTAATCTACCATACATGGGGATACAAAGCGGGGTTATTTTATCTGCGATGCCAACCATTGCCATGGCTTTTAATCCACGATCTGATAATGCAAGATTGATAGAACGTCCGGCAGAAATATCTGTGGTTCTTAGGTCTGGTCTGCTTTCATACACAGTAACCTGATATCCTCTTTGAGCCATCCTTAGTGCTAAAAGAGACCCGCAAAGACCAGCGCCTATGATAAGTATGTTTTCTGATTTTTGCATTAAAGTACTGTTTTTAATATTTTTGTCGTTTTAAATACATCCTCAAAACTATTGTATAGCGGTGTTGGAGCACATCGTATAACATCTGGTTCCCGCCAATCTGTGATTATATGGTGATCTGTGAGTTTTTGATGCAAACTTTTGTCTGCATTTTTAACTTGAATAGATAATTGGCACCCTCTTTCGTTTGGATTAGAGGGTGTTATGATTTTTATCCTGTCGGTATCTATTTGGTGTATTAAAAATTCGAAATATCCTGTTAGTGCTATGGATTTTTCTCGTAAGGTATCCATTCCTACTTCATTAAAAATATCTAAAGATGCTTTTATAGCAGCCATAGATAAAATAGGGGGATTACTTAATTGATATCCTTCTGCTCCGGGCATAACATCAAATTCCTGACGCATGTTAAAGCGTGTTTTTTTATTATGGCTCCACCAACCTGCAAAACGCTTTAGATCTTTGTTGTAAGCATGTTTTTCATGCACGAATAACCCTCCAAGACTACCAGGACCAGAATTTAGGTATTTATAGGTGCACCATGCTGCAAAATCTACCCCGGATTCGTGTAATTTGGGCTGAATGTTACCAACACCATGAGCAAGATCAATGCCTACCATACAATTTTTTGAATGTCCCAGATCTGCAATTTTTTTAATATCCAGATATTGACCTGTATAATAATTAAGTCCGCCTATTAATAATAATGCTATTTCATCGCCTTGTTGGTCAATAATTTCTTCTAAATCTTCTATATGTAAAAGTTCTTCTCCTTTACGAGGTTTCCATTCTATAACTCCTTCTTTGGGATCAAATCCATGAAAATGCAATTGTGATTCTACAGCATACCGATCAGAGGGAAAAGCATCACTTTCAATTACTATTTTATATTTAGTTTTAGTAGGTTGATAAAAAGACACCATCAACAAATGCAGGTTTGTTGTTAAGGTATTCATTATAACTACTTCTAATGGATTTGCTCCAACCACTTTTGCCATTGCATCTGTTAAGAATTCATGATAGGGCATCCATGGGTTTTTTGCTTCAAAATGACCTTCTACTCCAAAATTAGCCCAATCGTTTAATTCTTGTTGGATATACTGTTGGGTGATTTTTGGTTGCAATCCTAAAGAGTTACCACACATATATATCCAATCTTTCCCATTTTTATCTTTAGGGATATGAAACTGATTTCTGTAATGTGCGATTTTATCCTTTTTATCTAGTTCTTTAGCATACTCCAAACTAGCTTTTAATCCTGTGATCATTTTTGATGTTTTAATAATTGAAACAGTGTTTTACTAAATTACAAAATAAATTAATACAAAAGAAATAATAGTTTTATTTTGATAGGAATAACGGTGTTTTGTGAACTTTTTTTAGATGAGCTTAATAAAATGTATAATAAGGGGTTACTTTGTTTTTTTTAATTGTTGTATGTATGTAGATGGAGTTATTCCTGTATGTTTCTTAAACTGTTTTGAGAAATAGGATGGATCATTAAATCCGCATTGAGACATAGCTTCATATATTAAAATATCATTACTATTAAGAAGCTCCTGTGCTTTTTTTATCCTGAATTCATTAAGGAAATCAATAAAACTTCTTTGTGTTACTGTTTTAAACATTCTACAAAAGGAATTAGGGGTTAAGCCTAGCATTTTTGCTAAGATTTCAGATCTTATTTCTTTCCTGTAATTGTCATTTACATATTGATATATTTTTGAGACCCTTTCTAAAGAATACTTATTGATATCTAAAGTCAGTTTTTCTTTTAATAAAAACCTTTGGTTTTGATCTATAGAGAGTTG
Organism: Aquimarina sp.; assembly: GCF_977115655.1. Taxonomy (NCBI): domain Bacteria; kingdom Pseudomonadati; phylum Bacteroidota; class Flavobacteriia; order Flavobacteriales; family Flavobacteriaceae; genus Aquimarina; species Aquimarina sp. The sequence continues at coordinate 91,701 of NZ_CDSBKO010000011.1, read as the reverse complement.
CCAAAGGATAGACATAAGGTTCAATATTTGTTCTGTATTGTTTTGTTTATCAAATTTTAAAAATGAAGAAGATAATTTTTTATGCGTACTTGACGAAAATAGGATTCCGTTTTTAGATTTGTTTATAAACTTTATAATAGTATCAAATTCAGGGAAGTTACCTAGTTTTTCGATGACAAAACTCTCGGGAAATTGAATGACAATTTCTTTATTGTTTTTAAATTGACTGTTCCCAAATGGCATGTGGGGGATGTTTGGTCCTAAAAAAAGAAGTAATCCATTACTATAACTTTCAGAATGGGATCCTAGTTGTAAATTTCCTTGTCCATTTTGGATATATACAATTTCATATTCAGGATGTAAATGCCAACTTACACTACTACATTTTGATGTATGTGTATATTTTTCAACTTTAAATGATTTATACGGATTTAGATATACCGGCTCATAAGATACTTTCATGTAACAAAATTACCTTTTTAATTTTTATTAATTTTTTATAATGAATGATATGTCTTAATATTTGAATGTTTTGTTTTAAAAACTATGGGCTTGTGTTTTCTAATTTTGGATATAAAAATAAGACATGGTAAAAATTAAATTAGGGATCATTGGTTATGGATCTTGGGTTAGGGATGCATATATTCCTGCATTGAAACGAGATGGTAGAGCTGAAATTGTTGCAATTTCAGCTAAAAGTGAAGCTACTATAAGATTAATCAAAGAGGATTTTGGAGATACTGTCACTATTTATAACGGTTATGAAGATTTATTAGAATCGATAAAAATGGAAGCAGTACTAATTGCTGTACCAGACGAGATACATGCAAAAGCGATTGTGGCAGGGTTAAATTCTGCTAAAGCAATATTTTATGAACCTCCAATTGCCCATACCAGAGCATTAATTCCAGAAATAATAAATGAATTGCTGGCTGCTCCGCAGATTACTCATGCAGATTTAGAACTAGCACTTGTACCTGCTGTTGGCAGGGCTTCAGAATTAATAAAGAAGCAGGTTATAGGAAATGTTCAAACGGCAAGTATTCGCTTGCAATCCAATTGGGGTATGGACCCAAATCAGGATACAAATACTATTAATCGTTTGTCGGTTTGGTATGTGCATGTTTTGAATGTTTTATTGGATTCAACTCCAAAACGAGTTCTTTTAATGGATGGGTATGGTACTCAAGGACGTCGCCAAAGTCAAAGTACTGGTTTTTTTGATTATGGCGGGATTTGGGGAGAGTTAAAGGTAAATATTGATAGTCTCGAAAAATTAAAAATTACAATAGAAGTCGTTGGAGATAGAGGAGAGATACATATTGATATTCTTACTGGAGAATTAAAAATAAGAACTAAGAATGATCCAGAATGGGATATTAAACTTTTGCCAGGAATACAACCGTATGCAGATTGGCCTGGTATGCATGAATCTATATCTTCATTTTTAGATGCTGTAGAGACAGGAATCCCTAGTTATGCAAATGCTAAGGTAGTAGCAAACTTAAATTGCGTAGGATTAGCATCAGAAGAATCAAAAGAAACCGGAACCTGGGCTATTATAGCTAAATCAACATAAAATAACATTAATCTTTCTAGTAAAAAATCGAATTTCTACGTTAAAAATACTCGTCATAGCTCTGCTATGACTGCGTTTTTTGCCTTGAACTTCGATTTTTTCCTTTATAAATCTTTTATGCCATTTCATATTAATTTAGTTAAAGGTGTGGATGGGTTATGAGGTAGAAAAAAACAAAAAAACAAGCCTTAGATTTATAAATCTAAGGCTTGTACAATTTATTATCATAAATGATAATAAACCCTCCTTTTTTCTGTTAATATTATTATTGTTTAGTGAAACTTTCTACTATAGAAAAATCGCCATCATTACTATTATTGACATTAAATGTTATGTTCATATTTCCTGTAGAAACATCGTATGTTCCTGATCCTCCTGTTATAGTTATAAAATATCCTCCGGGGCTTGTGTATTCTTGTGCAGGAACAGTTATGTTATTGCTATTACATGACAAATCAAAATATATTGCTGGGTTTCCTTCTCCTTCAGACCAGCCATAAAAATTTTTATGAATAAGCCTTAAAGGAACATTGCTGTCTTCGGTTAATAGAATATTACCATTTCCTGCGGGATTGTAGGTTCCCCAAGGATCTGTACTTGATACACTATGGGGACCTAAAAATGCTGCTATATCTATAGTGCATGTAGAATTAAATGTGAAAGTTTCTACAATAGTAAAATCACCGTCATTAGGGTTATTAACATTAAAAGTTATTGTCATATTTTTTGTAGAAGAATTGTATGTTCCTGTTCCTCCTGTAATGGTTATAGAATATCCGCCCGGAGTGGTGTATTGTTGCTCTGGTACTGTTATTGTATTGGCATCTCCACAAAACAAATCAAAATATATGGCTTGATTTCCTTCTTCTTTGGACCATCCATAAAAATTATCATGTAATAACCTGTTAGGGATTTTAGGATCTGTTCTTAGAGCAATATTACCATTTCCTGCGGGATTGTATGTTCCCCAAGGGTCTGTACTTGCTACAGAATATGGCCCCAGATATTTTGATGTTTCTGGAATACATTGTGGCAATGGGTTCATTTTTACGGTAACCATAAAATGATTTAGGTTATTACTAACCTCAAGCCCTTGTGCAGATATTGTAAATGCCCCTTTTAATTCTTCGTTAATATTAAATTGAGTACTGTGTATCGTTACAAGAAAAACAGAGGAACTACTGTTTGGCGGTATAGACAAGGTTTCCGGATAGGTGATATGTTCTCCGTTTTTAATAGTACTTTTGATGGAAACTTTAATTTCTGAATCTTGTTGTACTCCTATGAGTTGCACCTCTACAGGAAGTATAGAATCTTTTGTAATGCCCTCGTTTAGCTGTATATTAATATTGTTTTTTGCAAACGCTATTGTGCTTTCTCCTTCATATATATAAGACTCTTCTTTTGTACAACTGAAAAGGCTAAAGATAATGACTATAAAAGTTATAATTTTTTTCATCTTATTGTGATTTTAATGCTCTGTCTTTGACTTTATTTTGGTGTTAATATCCAGGATTTTGTACAAGGTTATTATTTACATCTATTTCAGAAATTGGGATATTTGCAATTATTCTAAAATCGGTATACGGGATATTACACTCCTCTGTACAATCTAGTCCTGTACTTCCTTTTGGGATATCCATACCTTTTCTTTTAAGGTCAAAGATTCGATGTCCTTCAAAAGCAAGTTCTATTCTTCGCTCATTTAAGATAGCTTCTATAATATTTTCTTTAGTTGTAAGAGAAGTGTTGGCAAGACCAGCTCTGTTTCTTATCGTATTAAGGTCTGTTAATGCTCCAGAGAGATCATTGTCTTCTGCTTTAGCTTCAGCTCTATTAAGGATTATTTCAGAAAGACGAATAAGAGGGATGTTGTCGAGTCCAAATTCTCCTAAATACCCTAAATATTTTCCAATGAAATGGACATTTTCTCCAACTTTATTTCCAGGGATATAAAGGTTTTTTCTAATGTCCCCATCTTCGATAGATTCAAATAAATTTTGTCTGGCAACAAAATCTCCATAACCAATACCATTCTCATTGATATGAAAAAGACCTTCTAACGAGCCATTAAGACCCGGGTTTTCATGGGATAAATATGATAGTCCAAATATAGTTTCAGATTCTTTAGAAAATATATTGGTGTAATTATTGGTTTCAATAGTAAAACCTATGTTGTCTATAACATAATTAGAAGCTGCTATACAATCTTTCCAATTGCCAGCGTATAAATGAACTCTGGACAATAATGCTTGAATAGTTATGTCACGAGCTCTGTTTTTGATATTGGAAGTATTTTTTTCTATTAATGAAAAAGCAGTATTTAGATCCAAAATAATTTGGTCATAAGATTCGGTAATTGTTTTTCTAGGTGGGTAATCGATAGTTTCTTGATTTTTATAAGGTTGCAGTATTATAGGTATACCCAAAGGCTCTTGTACAGTATGCTTAGGGTTGCGGGCATAAGACCGTAATAGGTCAAAGTGAGCGAAGGCTCTTAAAAATAAAGCTTCAGCCTTTAGTTGGTTTATATCTTTGACAGATGCGTCTGTTATTATATTGTTATCTACAGATGCTATTACAAAATTTGAGGAGGCTATTATCTTGTATGCTTCTGACCAAAAATTAAAATGGCTAAAAGGTCTGTTGTTTGAAATTCCATCAAGTCTTGAGGTATTGCTAATTGTTTGTTTGATATTATCGGCAAGTGCGTCTGCAATTACAATAAAATCCCGTTGATAATAATTTGTATTGCGCAACCCGTTATACCCACCTATAAGGATGGCAAGGTTTCCTTTATAATCTCTTAAAGCAACATCATTGCTTACGGTGTCATTGGGTTCTGTTTCTAATGAATTATCACAAGAACCGAATAAGATTGTTATTAGTATAATAATACTATTGATATAAATTTTATTATGTGCCATCTTTTTAAAATTCTAGATTAATTCCTAATAAATATGATTTTGATTGCGGATAATCTCCTGTCTCGTCCCCTCCAAGTATCTCCGGATCCCTTCCTGTATATGGGGTTTTTGTCCATAAATTAGATCCACTAAGATATATGCTCATATTGGTAAGGTTTAATTTTTCGATTAAGATATCAGGGAAATCGTAAGATATTTTAACTTCTTTTAATCTAATATAATCTCCTTTTTCGATATGTTTAGAGCTGTATTCATTTCCTGGTCTGGCATCATAGGCAAAGCCATTAATAGCTATTGGTACATCTGTAATATCTCCGGGTTTTTGCCATCTGTCCAACTCGCTTCTTTGTTGATTTCGATCCCCAAAGCCTCCGGAAGCCTTGGTTGAAAAAGCCAGTCTGTTTCTTAAATAATTTCCACCAGAGTATTGAAAAAAGGCAAAGATATTAAAGTTGTTATATGAAAAGGTATTGGTCAATCCTCCTGTAAAAGTAGGTATACTACTACCAATTATAACACGATCATCTTCTGTTGGGTTAAAAGTTAGTTGTCCATTTTTATCATAATACAAGGGGCGTCCATCTGCTGGATTGACTCCTGCCCATCGTATAGCATACCAAGAGTCTAAAGATTCTCCTACCCGGTTAATAGTTCCTGAATTGTTATTTGTAATTTGATTTACCTGATCTGTTAGTGCAGTTATTTCATTTTTTACGGTTGCAATATTGAAATTGGTATTCCAGGAAAAATTTCTGGTTTCTATATTTGTTGTGTTTAAGGATATTTCAAGCCCTTTGTTTTCCAGGGCGCCAATGTTTTCTGTTATACTAGCATATCCTGTGGTTTCGGGTATTGGTCTGGCAAGAATAAGGTCTTTTGTTTTTCTTATAAAATAATCTATAGTAAATGTAATACGTTTGTTGAAGAGTTGGGTATCCATACCTATATTAAATGTTTCTGATTGTTCCCAGGACAGATTAGGGTTATCAATAGTTAAAGGGGTTAATCCACCAGAAGTATTATAAGTATTGGGGGTGAACAGTCCTCGGGAAGCAAAGTTGCCGATATTTGCATTTCCTGTAATACCATAGCTAGCTCTTATTTTGAGGTCATTTACAGTTTTATCTATTTCTTTCATAAAACTTTCTGAAGATAGCCTCCAAGCAGCCGATATTGAAGGAAACCATCCCCATCTGTTGTTTTTTCCAAAACGAGAAGAGCCATCTCTTCTAATAGAAGCTGTTAAAATGTACTTATCGTCGAATGTATAATTTAATCGCCCAAAAAAGCCTGCTAATCTCCATTCTGCGTCAAATCCTCCTGTTTGATTGGGGGTTATGGCATTTTCTAAAGATGTAAGGTTGGGTAGTATAAGGTTTTCTCCGCTGGTAAAAAAATAATTAGTCTTTTGTTGTCTGTATGTTACTCCAACCAAAGTTTCTAATCTGTGAATATCTCTAAATGCGGCATTATATGAGAATATCTGGTCTGTTTGCCAATTGGTAATTCTGTTATTGCTTTTATATATTCTTCCTTTTGTACTAGCGCTAACTTTTGCTTCCGGGCTGCCAAAAAAATTGTAATTATTGCTTAGAAAGTCAAAGCCCCAGACCGATTTAAACTTTGCATCTTTAAATAGTTTGTAATCTAGGGTAAACGATGTGAGGATTTTGTAAGTAACAGAGGATTCATCATATAAATCAGGATTTTCATTTACTAAAGGATTTTCATCAAATAATCCAAAAAGAGGTTCTCTTACAGATCCGTTTTCGTTATAAGGAGCATTAGTAGGTACAATAAATGCAGATGCAACGGTTGGGTTATTAAAAAAGAATCCATCATCTGTAGTTGCGTCGTTTTTGGTAATGCTTAAATTTGTAGACAGACTTGTTTTTATTCGCTCATTAAAATTATTATCCAAATTGATACGTAATGTTCCCCTTTCAAACCCGGTACCTATTACATGTCCTTCGGTATTATTATAAGACCCGGATATAAAATATCTGCTTTTTTCACTTCCTCCTCTTGCAGAAAGTTGGTAATTACTCATAAACCCTTCTTGGAACAGTAAATCCTGCCAGTCATAATTTTTAGCATTTTCTGGTTTTCCCAGATTGTTAAGTTGATTTTGATATTGAGAGCTGGTAATACCAAAACGATTTGCATACCCTTCCAGTACTAATTCTGTCCATTCTGGTCCTGTAAGTAAATCAAGACGGTTAATAACTTTATGGATTCCCCATTGTGCGCTAAAATTAAATTGAGGTTCTCCAATTTTTCCTCGTTTGGTAGTTATAATAACAACCCCATTTGCTGCTTGTGCTCCATAAATTGATGCAGAAGCGTCTTTTAATATATCAATAGAAATAATGTCATTAGGGTTAATTGTAGATAAGACATTGTCCTGAGTATTCACTTCAGAAACCTGTCCGCTTAATACTTGAACGCCATCAATAATATAAAGAGGTTCATTTCCGGAATTAATAGATCCAACTCCTCTAATCCTAATTTGGGCGGCACTCCCTGGGGCTCCAGAGCTAACAACTTGCACTCCAGGAACCCTTCCTTGTACTGCTTTGTCAAAACTTTGAACTGGAGCATTTTCTATGTCTTCTGCATAAATAGAGGCGATAGCTCCTGATAATTCTTTTCTTTTTGTAGTACCATATCCAACAACAACGATTTCTTCTAAATGGTCTGCTTCTTCTTCTAAAATAATATTGAAGTCATTACTACTTTTTATCTCTACTTCTTTCGTTTTAAATCCAAGATAGGAAAAAACAAGAGTAGTAGCGTTTTCAGGTATTTTAATTTTGAAAAATCCATCAAAATCTACAATTGCACCAATGCTTGTTCCTTTTACAAGGACAGTAGTACCAATAAGGGGGTTTCCTCTGGCATCATTTACCGTACCTTCTATAAAAGTTTCCTCTTGAGTATTACTTTCTTTTTTATTTGAAGAGTTTTTCTTTTTGATCTCTATTCCTTCGGATTCTATTTTTTCTAATTCTCCTAAGTGATAGAATATTTTTTTTAAGTTAGGGTCATTTTCTTTCGTTTTTTCATAAATCACATAATATTTTTCTCCAAAAGATTTATAACTAAATTTTGTTTTGTTTAATAATCTGTTGATTGCTATAGTTACATCTTCTTTTTCTTTAGTTTTAAAATCAACTTTTACTTTATTTAGTTGTTTAGAGTTATACGTAAAAAAAACCTGATATTTTTCCCCAATTTCTTCTAATATGACAGAGAGAGGTCGTTCTTGCGAATTTGCAGTTGTTTTACCTGGACATACTATCGTAATAAGGAAAATGATATATTTTAGCTGGTATTTAAAGTTCTGCATAGATATTGTTCTTTTTTAATTACTTTTTTCCTTTTTATGTACACGGTTGTTTTCCTTTTTTTTGAAAAAGAAGAAATAAGCCAATACTTTGATTGTTTTTGTTTTTAATCCTTCACTAAGGATTTTTAATTCCCCGATTCTTGCCTCAAAGACGAGATGTATTTTAAGCAGTACGCCTTTTGAGCTTGCTCCCGGCTTGTCGATTTTTTGAGAGTATCCTTGAAGAAAAAAGGTAAACACACCTCTTAAGCTAGCAATGAGGGTTATTGATCTACTCTAATTTTTTCAGGAAATTGCTATTTAACCTATTTTATAATTAATTTGTTATTATCTAGAATTATTTTAATGTTTAATGAAACTTCTAATATGGGGACAACCGTTTCCATATCTTTCATTGGGATACTAATTTTTCTGACCTCTTTTAGTATTGTTGTATCACTAATCTGAATTTGAACCCCATAAATCTCTTTGATCTTTAAAAAGATTTCTTTAACAGTACCTTCCATTTGCAAAGTGCCATCTTTCCAGGTAGTATAGGACTCTTGCGGGACCTTGTTACGTTTAATGATTTTGTTCTCAATTGCAGAGTATGATATAAAATCTCCAGGAAAGAGATACTCTTCTTTACCGTTCATTTTAAGTTTTATTTTACCTTCTTTTAAAAAAACTTCAGTAATATCTCCTCTGTTTTGTACATTAAATTGAGTTCCTAAGACTTCAATAATAATCCCTTTTGTTATTACTTGAAATTTGCTTTTTGCTACTATCTTTTTTTCTACTTTAAAAAAAGCTTCTCCTTCTAACCATACTTTTCGTATACTATCTTTAGACCAGTTCTTATCTATTTTAAGATTAGAGTTAGAATTAAGGTTTACTGTGGATTCATCTGGTAGTTTTATGGTTTTCCATTCAGCAAAGTCAGTTTTGTAATCCATATCAGGGATACTAACCTGTGTTTTGTATAGCCAGATAACCGAAGTAAATAAAATAGCTATACATGCTGCAATGGCTATTTTATGACGTATATTATTACTGTATTTTTTGTAGGTAGTACTTTTTTCTTGTTTTTGTGAAACGGATAGAATAGATCCTCCTACAATTTTTTGAAGCTCATTGTTAATATAATCATCATTTTTATCATCGGTCTCAAAATAATACTTTGTGGCTAATAAAAACTCTTTTGCACGACCAACTGCCTCTTTGTTTTCGGGATAGGTGTCTAAAAAATCTTTCCAAAAGGAATTACTTATGTCTGAAGGGGCAAGTACCCAATTCATAAATTCGGCATCTTCGATTAATTGCTCAAAAGACATATTTTTATAAAAGTAGAAATCACTCATTTAAAATTCTTTTTTTACATTTAAAACTTACGTCAATTTTATTGAAGGAAGTTCCCTACATATATTTGATATGTGAATTTTGATTTTGTAACCTTCATAATTAATTTTTTTTAAAAAAATATAAGATAATATAAAAAAGCTTCTAAAATTAGATCTTTAGAAGCCTTTATACAGTTATTATAATTAACTGGCTAACACAAAAAAATGGAAACAATATTTATGTTTTTATGAACTTTCTTTTAAACAGGGTACTATTATTATTGTTTCCTTTTATTGTTATAAAATATAAATTTCTTTTTAAGAAGTTTAAGTTTATTGTGGTTTCATTGGACTCAATATCGGGGGTATATAGTTTTTTGTAGACTTCTTTTCCTGTAATATCCTGAATAATGATATTTACATCCTGATCTAATTTTTTTAACAATTTTAATTTAGCAGTATCCGTGACTGGATTAGGGAACATGATAAATATATTTTTGTCAGAGTTGTTTTCTGATATGACTTTATTTGTTTTTTCAGACACTGTAAAGGGTATAAAATCTGGCTCTTCATTGTTATATTGAGCTTCAAAGTACCATTTGTCATTCCCAAAATTTACGTTCTCTAAAACAATAGCTTCTGACCAAAACTTCCAATCTTTATTTTCAATGAGTCCTTTCCATTCTTTATACAGGTTACCATTGGGGTTATATATCTTAAATTGAATTAGGTCTCCAACCTTAGGATCTTGAAAATATGCTGTAAAGTAAATTTTATCTCCAGCTTTAAAATTTCTGTTTTCTGGGGTATCATTAAGAAAATAGCTGCCGCTAGGTTGATAATCCAATGTTTTAAGCCCTAGAAGTTGCCGGTATTGTACCTGAAAATAATTTTTTACCAAACTTTTATTTCCCAAGCTTGTTTCATAGTAATACCATTCAGGTTTATTTGGATTACCATTTGCCCAAGACCATCCCCAAAAATATCTATTCCTTTGCGGGGTGTTTACTGTAGATGGATTCCAATAAAATAGAGTATCCCCATCAACTTTTCGTATTATATTCCGAAATTCAAGATCAGGTGTTTGATTAGCTATATAAGAGGTAACCCAAATTTGTTCTCCGCTTTTAAAGTATTTTCTCATTTTTATATCTTCATTTTCATTACATTCTGTATTTCTTTCTGCCCAATCAGGTATATTGTTAACACCTCCAAATGTTGAAGGATGTACTTTAGGAAAATTATGATGCACAACATTACCTATAACTTGAGGGTTCAAATATGGTTGTGTTTCTTCCCATAAGTTTTCTTTATATGGGTCTATGATTTTTCCGTTTTTTTCAACTTCAAAATGTAGGTGTGGGGCTTCAGAATATCCAGAACTGCCGATATACCCTAAAAATTCTCCTTTTTGTACTCTGGCACCAACAGGTTTATTAATAATAGAATGTTTTTTAAGATGACCGTACAGAGTAGTGGTTCCATCTGCATGTTTAATCTTAATCATATTCCATGTTAAATCTTGTTGTAAAAGATCCTCTATGTTTCCGCAGGTTTTATCATTTTCTCCATCTATTTTTTCTGCGATTACTCCATCTGCCGCAGCTATGGCGTATGCCATCTTATGATCCATCGTAATCCAGGGATATGGCCATAAAGAAAAATCTGTACCTTTATGTTCATCATAGGTCCATTTACCGCCTCCCCAGTCGATGAACGCTTTTTTTTCCGGATTTTGATCCACAAAATTTGCAACAAAATATAAAGTGTTAAACCCTGAAGGAAGGTCTGTTAATTTTATTGGAATTTTGAACTTGGGAGGATCGCTTTTTTTGCTTATTTGTTGTGATGAATTATTTTTGAAGCAATACTCCTTATAGGGAGAGTTTATGATGTCTGTATTGTTATTTGCACTAACGTATAGAGTAATGGTTAGAAATAAAAAAATGAATAGTTTTTTCATGATTGTGGGTTTTAAGTTTTTTACAATGTAAATCCTAGGCCTTTTTAATTGTAAGATTTTGTGTTGAAGTACAAGAAAAATTACTTGTACTTTATAATAGAGAAGCTTAGGTTTTGATTTTGTAACCTTTAGATGTTTTAAAAAATGGAAATACTGTTTTGGTATGTCATAATAAATCAAGAAGGCAGGAGTAAATAACTGACTAAAAAACAGGGGGGTATGGATAGAGCAGAGGAAAGGTAAGCTAGAAAGGGAGTGGAGCGACCGATTATTTTTTTTTAAAAGAATTTAATAGTGATACCAAATGAACCCTAAAATGTTCATTTATTCTTACTTATTCTTCATTATAAAAAACTTAGGTAGGGCTATACTTTGGCATACCTAGATAGATGCAAGGTGCTTTGCAATGATTTTATTGCTTTGAATGCTAAAAAAGCAACTTTACATTTTTAGCATATTTATTAAATCTCATTTGGTATTAAAAATGTATTGCTTTTGTTTAAATCTGTTTACGAACGATCTTGTCTCTTAATTTTTCTAATGCCCTGGAAACATAATTACGGGCTACTTGATTGCTTAAAGATGTTAATTGTGTAATTTGATCGTAGCTTAGACCTTCGTAAAAGCGAAGATAAATTATTTCTTTTTGCCGGATAGGTAAGGAGTCAATATGTGATTTTAGCCATAAGATTCTTTCTTTTGATAATTCTTCGTGAATGAGTTTTTGTTCTACAGATTCATTTTTTTCATCAAGGTCTATAACTAATTTTCTAATTATTGTTCTTCGTGTTTCTTTATTTAGCTCGGATATAATGTTCTGCTTAATTGATTTGAACAAATAGACTTCGAGGTTAATCACATGATTTAACTTTTCAGGATTTTTGAACATTTTGATAAAAAAATCTTGAATGATATTTTCTGTTAAGTGCTTGTCATTACAAAAAATATTACCAAATCGTAATAATCTATTATAATAGATTTTGTAGATGTCACAAAAAGCTTCGTGACTACCTTTTTTGAATTGTTCAAATAATTTTATGGTATTACTTTTATCCAAAATCCTATTTAATAAATTAAATACACTAATAAGGATAAAGTTATGAATTATATGTTTACAATGTTAATGTTATAAGGATAAGCATTGATTTTTTATTAAAATATAACAAATGTTTTAATTTTGTGGTATTTGCGCACAAACTTACGTACGTAAATTTATATGGTGCTCTATATATGTTATATAGTATACAATATGTTATTTGGTTACGACTTTAATATCTGTAAAATACAGTAACCAATCACCTTCGTTTCGTTTATGTGTTTTGGCTATTTTAATACCATCAAAATCTTCATAATCTTCCCATGAAGTAATTAAGGAGGGCTCTGATTGATTTTCTTTTCTAAATACCCACTCTCTTATAATAAAATCTCCTTTAAAATAAAAATCATAGGCATCTCCGGGGGTATAACCTCCTTCGTTTTTATAAACGATAGTTAGTTTTTGCATTTCTGTTTTGCTTATGGGGGCTATTGCTTTTATTTGATGTTCTGAGGTAAAACTATTGATATCCCAAATTAAATTAAAAGGAGCCAACAGCCAATATTTATCATTAATAAACTTTTGGTCTGCCTTTTTAGAAATACTATCCATTTTGGATCTATGGTAGGTTATGGTATCTTTATCAGTAGTAAGAGTAACTATATTACTTTTTGGTTTCCAGATCCAGGACCGTTTATGATGAGTGCTATCCCGATCCATATTAAAAGTGTATCTGATTTCTTTTATGTTGCCCCAGTTTTTTAATCCATTTGCATAAGCAATAGCTTGGGAGGTAGTAAGTATTTTATCTTCAGTTCTTTTTGTAATAGGATTTGGATCTCGAATTTCTATATCTTCTTCGTATTTATTCTCTGTTTTAAAATCTGTTTTACAAGCTGCAAGTACTAAGGTAATTACTAAAAAAACTAAAGATTTTTTCATTGTATTAATTTTGTTACAGATTAGTTTGTTTTTAGGCTAAAGTATAAAAAGAAAATCCTTGTTAAATTAGATTAACAAGGATTTAAGCTTTAGTAATAAATAAAAAGGATTATTCTACAACCAAAGTATATTGTGGTGTTTTGTTTAAAGGACAGAAATATTTGTATGTCCCCTTTTCTAGTTCTACTGTTTGAGAACTTTCCGTTTTACCATCTGCTACTACTTTAGTAACGTATGCCGATTTAATATGATTTTTGGCATCAGAAGCATCTTTTCCTTCTGGAATTAAAACAAAACCAACGTCAGTTCCTACGTTATTGTTAGAAATATTAAAAACATAACTACCTTCAGATAAGGTAATTCCTTTTTGAGTGAATTCTCCTTTGGTTTGTTCTAAAGATACTGTTTTAACTTCTTGTGCCTGAGAACTAAAAGTGATTACTAAAAGTAATGAGAATATTGCGATTAATTTTTTCATGATTTTTACTGTATTTTTTAAAAGGTTTAAAATTTGTTGTTTATTTAGTCTATTAGTATATAAGGAGGCTAATAAAAGTTTTTGACAGAGGTATTATACCTCTGAGGTTTCTAGTGGCTGTGCAACAGGAAAATCAACAGGTATTTGAGTAGTACCGTGTATATAGTTTGAAATAGTTTTGTCTCCTACCAATACAATAGTATCTATTAAGTTTCCTTTGGTATATCCGGCATTAAAAAAGTTTTCGATAACCTCTTGATTTGCTTTACCTCTGTTTTCGGTTATATTTTTTGCCAGTTTGGCTAATGCATTAAATTTGGTGTCAAAAGAAGCATTTCCAGCTCTAAGTTCTAATATTTGCTCATCTGTAAAACCATTCATTTTTCCGATAGCAGTATGAGCAGATAAACAATAAATACATTGATTTACTTCGCTAACGGCTAAGTTTACTACTTCTTTTTCTTTTGCAGAAAGTGATGTTTTTGCGTTAGAAAGATTAAGGTAATTTTCTAAAGCTGTTTCACTATGCGCGTATGTTGCATATAAGTTGGGTACAAACCCTAATGCTTTATTAAGATTATCAAATATAGCTTGATTGTTAGTGTTTACTTCTTCTCTTGTTGGTACATTAAATGTGCTCATAATTTTGTTTTTTATTGTTTTAAATAATCAGGGACAAAGATATTGTTGAAACAGGAGGGATAGAATAGACGTTTTTCCCGATTAGTTGTCAAATTTTCCCGACTAGTTTTTTTGAATTTATTTTTGAAAAAAAGGTCTTTCGGCATCACAATAAAAATCATGAATCCCTTTTTCTTCACAATGCTTTTTTGAAGAAATAGAATGAATAACTTTTTTTCTTCCTTGACGAAAAATTTCAATTAGATTGAAAATGGATTTATTTGGTACTGTCATTTTTTATGGTTTTAAATTAACAGTACAAAGATCTATTATATGTAAACAGAGAAGAATAGTTGTTTTTCCCGATAATATGTCGATTTTTCCCTAAAACAAAAACGCTGTTTAAAAAGCAAACCTCATAAAATAAATAGTTTGCTTTTTAAACAGTGCTAAAGATTATTTATACATTATTTCAGAATTAGATAAAACAAGTGTTACAATAGATAAAATATAAATAAAGTATTCTTTCTTTTTGATTAGAAAAACTTAACTTCTTTTCTTTTAATCCACAAAACAATTGCACTTAATAAAAAAGCTACTATTGCAGTAATAAATAAAGTACCTCCATCATTATTAATTTCGATACCTAGTTTTGTTAAATGCATCATAATAGCACCTCCAATAATACCAAGAGAAATCATGGCTCCAATCCATGCAGTTTTTGGTATTAAAATTAAAATCCCGGCGATTAGTTCTGTTATTCCTGTGCCTATTCTACCATAAGGTTCTAGTCCGACTTTTGTAAAAATATAAACACTGTCCGGATGTGCAGTAAATTTGAACCTTAGAGTTTGAATTAAGATTATTGCTACGATAATTCGTAACAATAGGGGTAGAATCTTTTTCATGTTAGGTAAATATATTTATGGTAAATTGTATGGTAAACACATTGTAAAAATACGGGTAAAATAGTTATTTTGCTGCTAAATGTATTCTTTATAAATTTAATAAACAATTCTTCTGGGGTATTATATTTGTAAATTCTTTTAATAAGGTTAATAGCTTATTTTTTTATTAAGATTTAAAATAGTTATCCTCCATATTTAAGCTAATGTTTTTATTATTGAATCCCTCATCGAGGTTTTTTTATTTAGCAAGGTAGTTGACTAATTGTTTGCTAATCCAGATAGTACTGGTGCTAAATCAATTTTACCTTGTTGGTTCAGATTTTAATTGTTTTTTAAAATCTGAAGGTGAAATAGCAGTATGTTTTTTGAACATTCTGCTTAAATGAGAAGCATCTTCAAAACCAATTTCATAAGCTATTTCTTTTGTGGATTTATCGGTATAGATAAGCAGACGTTTTGCTTCCAGAATTATTCTGTCATGGATTACTTGTAATGGGCTTTTTTCAAATTTTGAAAAGTTGTTGGATAGTGTTTTGGGGGATTTGAATAATTTTTCTGCATAAAAACCTACGGCATGTTCTTTTCTGAAATGGGTGTCCACCAAAATGTTAAAATTTCTAAGCAAATCTATTTGCTCCCCAAGCTTATTATAATTGTTTTGTTGTTTAATGAGTCGTGTTGTTGTTATTATAAATCTAGCCATAAGCATACGTAGCATTTCTGCTTGTATAGTGTCTACTGTGTCTAATTCATCTAAGAAAACTTTATGTAGCTGATCTAGTTTGTTTTGTTCTTTTGTGTCTAACTCCACTACAGATATGGCACTATTACCATAAAACAGAACACCCATACAGCTTACTTCTTTGTCATGATCTTTAATGCAATAAAACTCTCGGTTAAACTGATATACAATTATATCAGTTCCATTAATAAATTTAAAATATTGCTCAGGAGTTAATACTACAATTTTGTTTTTTTCAATGGTTGCAACAATTCCGTCTATTTCTATATTTACATTAGTGTTTTTGGACCAGATAAATGTATATAAACCTATTGGTTCTGATTTATTATAAGATAACTTTAATAACTCTTCATTAGCAACTTTTAGAAGGGCTCCTGTAGAAAATTCTTTAAACTCTTTGATCATGTATATTATGTCGATTTTTAAAAAGGTTCATTACACATGATCAGAGAGAAAAATAAAATTTAAGAATATTACATCAATTATTTGAAAAAATAAAACCATTATAATATCTTGGTTCACGGATTAATAATCCAAAAATTAAACCTATTGCTCCTTGTCGCCCAATTATGTTTCTAAGCTCTTGTAGGCTGGAAGAAGTGGTTTCTATTTTGGCAGCAAGTCCGTTACTGGTACCGCCATCGATAAATGCTTGTAAAGAGAAGATCGAAACACCAAGTTTTTCAGCAATACCTTCTCTTATATTTCCTTTGTTAAGATCATTAAGAGCACTTATGTTTATATCATATTTTCTAGCTATTCTATTTAAACCCATTTTTACAATTTTTAAATTAAACTATGGATAGATATTGATAGTAAGTTTTCGTACGTATTTGTAATCAATTCGTAGTAGGGCACATGGTTAAAAAAATAAAAGTGCCAGTTCAGGTTCTAAGTATAATACCAATTTCAAAGCTGAATTAGTATAATTTATTTGATATCTAAAGTACTAAAGGATTTTCAAAAAATCTTACGGGAAACCATAGCTTAATAAAAAAGTAGTATTTATTTTAAAACCTTAACCAATTAATCGTTTTAACCACTTTAATTTTGAAGAGCTATAAGGAGGGTATTTTAAGTTAGGTTCTGCCCAAAAGGTTTTTTGTAATATACTTTTGTAATGTGAAAATGTATCGAACCCGTATTTTCCGTGATAATTTCCAATTCCACTATCTCCAACACCTCCAAAGGGAAGCGATTTTTCTGCAAAATGCATAACAGCATCATTTATTGCGCCGCCACCAAAGGAAATTTCTTTTAATATTTTGTTTTTTATAGCTCTGTTTTTGGTGAATATATAGCAAGAAAGGGGGTTGGGAAGTTTTTTTATTTTTTTAATGGCATCCTCAATATTCTCAAATGTTAGTATGGGTAAAATAGGGCCAAAAATCTCTTCCTGCATAATTTTATCAGAAAACGCAACGTTTATAAGTACAGTAGGAGAAATAATTCTTTCCTTAGGATTGTTATCCCCTCCAAAATAGATTTTATCAGGGTCTATTAAATTATAAAGCCTGTTAAAATTTTTGTCATTAATAATTTGGGTATAATTATGATTAGATACATTGTAGTTAGCTTTTTTGATATACTTTTCTATAGCAGTTAAAAACTGATCTTGTATGGTAGATGCAACCATAACATAATCAGGAGCGATACATGTTTGTCCTGCATTAAGAAATTTTGCCCATACAAGCCTTTTTGCAGCCATATCAATATCAATGCCCTCAGTGATTATAGCAGGGCTTTTACCTCCTAGTTCTAAAGTTACAGGAGTTAAATGTTTTGCAGCAGCTTGATAGATTATTTTTCCTACAGCTACACTACCAGTAAAAAATATTTTATCAAATTTTACATCCAGAACATTGGCAGTTTCTTTTGCTCCTCCTTCGATAACTTTAAAAAAAGAAGGGTCAAAGTTTTGATTGATTAGTGCGGCCATTGTGGCAGAGGTATGCGATGATATTTCGCTGGGTTTAAGAACAACGGTACAACCCGCAGCAATTGCAGCAATGGCAGGACAAAGGGATAATTGATAAGGATAATTCCACGCTCCTATAACAAGAATGGTTCCATAGGGCTCGGGGATTATGTAACTTATACCGGGCAGGTTTACAAGTCCTGTAGAAACTTTCTTTTTCTTAGCCCATTTTTTCGTTTTTGTTATAGCTAAGTCAATTTCATGATAAATTATAGATAATTCTGTAGTATAAGTTTCAAATTCAGACTTTTTAAAATCGTTGTATATAGATTGGTAAAGTAATGTTTCATTTTTTTTTAGAATATCTTTTAAATGCTTTAATTGCTTTATCCTAAAAGGAATATCTTTTGTGGTATTTGTATAAAAAAAATGCCTCTGTTGATCTATAATATTTTGATAATTCATAGTTATAATATTCTTGAAAATATTAAGAATCCAAATTCGTATATTGAATTTAAAGGTACATTTTTTTAAATAATAACAAGAAAAGCAACAAATGGTTTATTTTACATTAAGCTCTCGTTGCATCTGTTTTACGGTCAAAGTGCTACCATCATGGCTCCAACCCGGAGGCCCAAAAATATACATGAATTTATGATACCAGTTTTTTGATTTTTTGGTATCCATCCAAATGTCTCTGTATTCATGGGTTAAGATAACCCAGGGATTGTATGAATTTGGAGCATGTGTAACACCATATTGTATTTCTATATCTTCGTCGAGAGCTTTCCATGTACCAAATATTTTATCAAAAATATTTAAAAATCCTCCATGATTTTTGTCCATATACTCTATGTTTTTAGCATGATGAACTTGGTGCATTGTGTGGGTATTAAATATTTTCTCGATAAAACCCATTTTAGGAATATATACAGAGTGTAATTGAAATTGCCATAAAGCTTCTATCCCCAAACAGACTACTACCATTTCTGGAGGAAATCCTATAGCTGGTAACCACATATAAAATAAAGGTTTATATAAAATAGTAAACCAACCGTTTCGAACTGCGGTACCTAGATTAAAATTATCAGAGGAGTGATGTACAATATGTGCAGCCCATAATGCTCTTACCATGTGATTTTGTCTATGAAACCAATAATAGGTAAAGTCATCAGCAAGCTGGCATATAATCCAAACATACCAAGCATATCCAAAAGATTCCCAACCCATAATATTTGTTCTTATACCATTAATCTCTGGGTTAAAAATTTCGTAAACAAAATTGAATATTACGATAGCAGATATTGTTTTGATTAAAGGGGCTAATAGTGCAGAACCAACTCCCATGGTAAGACTGGCGGTTAAATCTTTCCAGTTATACAAATCTTTGTGATCGTGAGTTTTACTATAAGTGAGTTCTAATAATATTAACCCTAAAAAGCAGGGCACTCCATATACGAGGGGGTTGGTAAAATCCATTTTTTTGCTACGTTTTTCTTAGGGGGAGAATATAGGAAGATTTTTTTAGTAAACCTTTAACAAAATAAGGGTAATTATGGATTTTTTTTAAATCTATTGTTCGGAGTATATAAAAAGAGGTCTGAAAAGTAATTTTTGATAAAATTTAACTGAATTATTATTAATGATTTCTGAAAAACTATTTGTTTTTTAGTGAATCCTTTTTTGGAGCTAATTTTTTGAAAAAATCACAATAAAAAAAGAGGGTATTTGACTTTTCAGACCCTCTTTTTTAAGTTTTTTTAATCAATAAAATATCATTCTGTTTTTTCTAAAGCCTCAAAAGCTTCCAAAACATTTTTGATAGCCTTTTTTTCTTCGTTGCTTATCTTTCTTGTGTCAAGATCGTCTTTACCTACAAATTTGATTTCTGCATCTTTTCCTGAAGCTAATGCTTTTATCATAGGCATATCCAAACCTTTTATAACGCGCTCTATCCACTCTCTTTTTCCTCCAGCTTCTTCTTTCGAGTTAAATTCTCCCGGAGTGTATTCTTCTATTTCATAAGTTTTTCCGTCTACAATTATTTCGACTCTTTGAATAAAAAGCCAGTCATTTTTGGTAAAATAATTTATAGATAATGCCAACCATGGTCTTCTTTTTTCTTTTTTACCAATATAAGTTTGAATATAATTTTGATCATTGGCATAATTTGAAGATTTATCAGAGTACCAGGTTACTTCATTGCCAACGTCATATTTCTTTTTCATTTTAGAAATAGCATTTTTGTAATCCTCATTATTATTCTCTTTTATCTGATCTTTTTCCAGGGCTTTAGAGTTTTCTATAATTTCTTTTTCTATTTTTTGAAGCAAATCTTTACCTTTTTTTGTTTCCCTAGAGTTAGGATACTTGTCTATAAGAGTAATTAGCTTGTCCTTACTTTTTGAGTAGTCCAGGGCATCATAATATTCATTTGCTTGTTCCAGGATTTGACTAGCAGTTAACTGGCATTCAGTAATTTCTTTTTTAAGTTTTTCATTTTCTTCCTTTAATTTGTCAAAATCAGCTTGGGGAACACCACAACTAACCAGTATTGATAAAATTAAAATAGCTAAAAGTATATTTTTTTTCATAGTTAAGTTTTTACGGTTATTGTTGATTATTTACAGGTATTGTAATTGTCTATATTAAAAATGTTAAAAAAGAACAGGACTTAGGGTGAACATAAATATAGCAAAAATGCTTTAAAAGATATGAATTAGATTCAAAACTTATATGAGATCAATGTTTTACAGAGGTTTAAACAGGATATGTAGTGATAAGATAAAAAGTGCTGGGTTTTGTTTATTTAGCAAAAATCTGAGTTTTGTCTTTAAATGATTTAAACTCAAGCGCATTGCCACAAGGATCGTAAAAAAACATGGTAGCTTGTTCACCCACTTCTCCTTTAAACCTTATGTATGGTTCAATAGCAAATTGAATGTTTTTCTTCAATAGCTTTTCTGCTAAATCTTGCCAAATATGCCACTCTAAAAGGATACCAAAATGAGGTACAGGAACATCTTTGCCATCTACCAGATTTTTATGGTTGTTTTCTAAACCGGTTTTTGGCTTATAATGAATTACCAATTGATGGCCAAAAAAATTAAAATCAACCCAATGAGAACTGCTCCTTCCTTCTTCTAACTCTAAGGTTTTGTTGTAAAATTCTCTCGCTTTTTCTATATCATCAACTGGGATTGCCAAGTGAAATGGAGATAGTATATTCATAAGTAAAAATAAGATTAGTATATTTATTAAATCAATTTTTTATTCTGTTCCAAATATCGAGATACATTTTCCATTCCTCATTTATTTTTTTCCAGATTACAACATATTTACCTTGATATGTTATTTCGGTTCCATCATCTTTTTTGTTCTTACCTTTATATATACCGTAATCGTAAGCTGTATCCATAAGCACAACGATCTCTGTGGCAATAATTTCGTGCTCTAGTGCAGTGTAACCACTGGATCCTTCCCATCTTTTTTTAATAGCTTCATATCCTGCAATGATTGGAGCGTTATTTGGAAAAATTTTAGCATCCTTAGTATATAGTGCAGCAATAGCTTCGTAATCCTTATTTAGATATGCAATAGAAAATTTTTTTGCAGCAGCTTTTATTTTATCTTCATCAGAGATGTTTTTTACATTTTTTCGTTTAGTACATTCTATTTTCCAAGTAGGAAAAGAGATAGATTCAGCTACATCTACCCATTCCCCAATCCATTTATATCCATTATCATTAATATCGTAAAAACTAATTTTATAAAAACCATCCATACCATTGGGGGCTTTGTTTTTTTTATATAAAATGATTTTATCCTCTTTTTTATTTCCTTCCCATGTAGAAATTATCGGAGATGGCGTTGTCGAATAATAGTGTACATACCATTTACTACTATCGGCAATAAACTGCCTGATACTTCCAGAATGTTTTCCGTCTTCTTTTAAGGTTTGATCCTGAATTGCCATTCCGTTCATAATATACTTAAATTCCCAAGTCATTTTGTTGGGTTCTGCCCATGTCTGGTCTTGATTTCTGGTTTGCGATGTGCAATCACAAATACCTATTAAAGGCAAAAAATCTATTATTTCTTTTGGAGCATTAGGATTTGGTTGTCCAAAAGGGTAGGCCATAGAAGGCTCGTATTCTGTCTGACCCCAAGCTAGTATATTTGTTAGAAGAAACAGAAAAAATATCAGTCGTTTCATAATTGTTCTGATTGATAAATAAAAGTAATTTACTCATTTTGAAAGAGTAATGGGTTGGGATAGGGGCGTAATTAATATATAATTAACATTTGAAAAAACGCACAGAGGTTAGTAGATAAATACTTATTCTAAAGCAATGTGTAAAATACTTTATTAACAAATGTTTATGTGTGTGAAGCTTGTCTTTTTCAATAGTTTTTATATGTCAGAAGTCGGAGGTTTGAAGCTGGGAATTGGAGGTGACTATCTGGCCAACCTCTGTCTAAAAAAAATTAACCCTTTCGTCCTCTTTGTTTTTTATTTCCAGATTCTTTGGATTTTTGATTGTTGTTATTTCTTCTTGTTTGATTTTTTTTAGTAAAACTTTTAGGGGAAGTATCATTTTTGTTGGTTATAGTATCTCTTAATACAGAAGCCTCTTCGGTTTTACTTGAATCCCCTGTGTCTGAATACAGGATTTTTAGTTCTTTTTCTGTAATATATCTCCATTTACCAAGGGGAATATCCAGCACAACATTCATTATCCTAATTCTTTTTAGCTTAACCACATTATACCCCAAATATTCGCACATTCTTCGGATTTGACGAT
Organism: Aquimarina sp.; assembly: GCF_977115655.1. NCBI lineage: Bacteria > Pseudomonadati > Bacteroidota > Flavobacteriia > Flavobacteriales > Flavobacteriaceae > Aquimarina > Aquimarina sp. Next base: position 69,114 of record NZ_CDSBKO010000011.1, on the reverse strand, counting down.
TTAACCCCTGTGTTAATACAATTCGAAACTCGTATTTACTAATTTGTTCTACTTCGCATTTACGTGTTATAGTATCCAGTATAGGAACTCCATTGCCCATTCGTTTTATAAAAAGAGGGCTTATTAATTTATTTACAGTAACCAAATACTCTTTTTCGTGATTATTTCTTGCTCTAAGGATTTTGTTGACGATATCCCCATCACTTGTCAAAAAGATAAGACCTTCACTAGGTTTGTCTAATCTTCCAATCGGAAAAATACGTTTAGGATAATTAATAAAATCTACAATATTATCTTTTTCATTTTGAGCTGTTGTACAAACAATACCCACTGGTTTGTTAAATGCCAGATAAACATGCTCTTCTTTTGGTTGATTAATAAGTTCCCCGTCTACGCGCACAATATCATCTGGCATAACTTTGGTCCCCATTTCCGGGATGTTGCCATTAATAGTAACACGACCCTGATCTATTAGTTTATCTGCTTCGCGACGCGAGCAATAACCAACTTCGCTTAAATATTTGTTAAGTCTGGTGAGTGTTTTTTCAGGCATAAAAATAAAATAGTATACAAAGATAGCGTTTAAAGCAGTGATAATAAATATTTGTTTTCTGGAAGTTAATTTTTTTTAGCTCTGGTCTGTGCTCATATAACCGTTTTTAACCCTGCTGGGTATTTAATTTAGGTCGTCTAACTTGTTGTTAGTTCTTTAATGTCAATCTTTCCATCTGGGGAGACTAAAAAGTATTTTGTTTTTGTAACTTCTTTTTCAACGGGCTTTTGTTCCTTAGCTTTTGAAGTGTATTGTAATTTTATTTCTAAACCTATTTGAATCACAGGCTCTACTATTGAGGGATTGATTACAATATCATAATCCTTATAAGAAATTGGGTCATAATAGTAGGAGGTTTGTTTTTCAGCAGCTATAACCCCTTGTTTTTTGTCGAATGCTTCTAATGAGGAGGAACTAAAAGCTTGGTAACTTTTATAAAACTCTTTGGGGAAATAACAATATTTTGTATCCGCAATGATTGGTTGATATGAGGTCAGATCAAAGCCTAAATCTGTATGAAATTGCTGTTTTTCTTTTAAAACTTTAACTATTTCCAGACGCAGGTTTTTATATACTGTTTGTATGTCGTTTATAAAATAATCTATCTTTACCAAATTGTATATTTCATTATTTGCGCAAGCTGTAAGTATATTTTCAAACTGATGTACTTTGGTAAATTTTATATGAATGTTTTGCTGTAATTCAAAACCTTTAGGGACTTCATTATATTTTTTGCTAAATAGTTTCTTTTCCATAATGGTTTCATAAACCGGAACAAATGATATAACATCAATAATAATGTCTTCCTCAGAAATTCCATTAGAAAGTAATTCGTTTTTTACTTTTATTATTCTGTCTTTCATTAAGTTATTGGTCTCTTCAGACGATTTTCCAATTTGTATAATATTAAAAACCGCAGTATAAGAATTTGCTATAATATTATTGAGTGCCTTAACATTTATTGTGATTACTGGATCTGGGGCTAAATTTTGGTGCCTGAATTGTTGTATAATGGCAGCGTTTCCTATACTTTCTGATATTACACTGTTTTGCATAGAAATTGTTGTAGCATTTCCTTTTAATTGAGCAGAAACAACAGAACTTATCAATAGGAGTAGGGTACAAATTTTATTTTTCATGATTTTGAAATTATTATTTGTGGTAAATCTATGGTTAAAATAATTTTTAAGAAAGTAATAATGAGTAAACAATACTTTTAAGTGAGTAAACTGTTTTTTTTAAAGAACAGTTATATAAGTATATATATGAATAGATGAAAGTTTTATGTTTTGGCTCTGGTTTATAATAGCGTTGATAGTTGTAAATATATATTTAATTGATTTAAAGATGTTTATCGTGTCCTAAATCCTTCCCGAAGGGAAGGACTTTTGACTCGTCCTAAAAAAGTTTACAGATTATTAACTAAATCCTGGTATAGGTTTACAATTTTTGATTCCCTTCTGGGAAGGGCTGGGGATGGGATATGCTGAGTTTCGATAAAATTATCAATGCTATTATAAACCAGAACCTATGTTTTCAAAAAATCAATAATCATATTATCAACTTCATCATAAAATAAAGAGTGCCCGTAGTTTTCAGTAGAAATAAATTGCACTCCAATCCAGTTTTTACTTATAGCTTCAGCTTCGGTATAAGGAGCAATGGTATCATTTTTATCGTGGATCAATAATCCTTTTTTATTTAGTTTTTTGGAGAAAGCAGAGGCAGAAAATTCTTCAAAATAAAAACCGTGTTTCTCTTTAAAATATAAATTGAGGGCTTCCATAAAGGTAGTGGATAACCTTAAAATATCTTGATACTGTTTCATAATTCTTGATAAGTCTGAAGGAGGAGCAAGCACTATTAATTTCTCTATTTCTTTACTTGGGTAGGTATATTGATGAAATATAGCGGCCATCCCACCAACAGAGTGCCCTAGTATGTGATTAGGACGATATAATTCGACTATTTTTTGTAGACATCCGGAGTATAAAGGAACGTTTAGTATTCGTCCAGACGAATTACCATGTGCCGGAGCATCAAATGCAATAATATTATACCCTTTTTTATGTAGTTTTTGGATTAGATTTTTCCAACGATGTGTATTGCTTTCCCATCCATGAACCAAAAGTATAGTTTCTCCCATATTAGGCCATCTGTAGGTTTGGATATAGATATCTTCAAATACGATTACTTCGTCTCCTGCTTCTTTCAAAAAATTTTCTTGTTCGGGTAATACGTTTCCTTTTCTTGGAGTAGAAAACAGTATATAGGCTTTGTAAAGAGCCTTTTTCGGGCGAAAAAAGAAAAGGAATTGGATGTATTTTCCAATAATAACAGGTAAATAATTTTTATATCTTTCTTTCATTCATTTTCACGATGTACTGCCTCCATAGTAAACGCCGGAAGACAAATGGCAAGATACTCACACTCCTCATTAAAAGGATTAGCGTATTGAATCCTTGTGTTTTTTTCGATTTTAATAGATTGCCCGGCTTCCAGAATTATTTTTTCACCCTCTATTATAAATTGTTTCCTACCTCTTATGATATAAGTATATTCATCAAATTCCGGAGTCTGAAAAGGTTCACTCCAATTTGGGGGAGCTATCATGTGTGCAATACTTATTTGGGCATCCTTACAGGATATCATACCAAAATGCTCTTCAATTAGTTTTCCATCTGTAGTTGGAACCACAAACGGGGATTTTTGAATATGATATTTTTTGCCCATGCTTCTTTATTTTAATTAGAACTCCAGCTTATCCAAAAGTTTTTAATCCTCGCAGAATCAGGAATGTCTTCTGTTTTTATTTCTTTATCTGTGGTAAACTGAAAATCTTTGGATAATTCTTTTTTATCTATAGTAAAATAAGCCTGAATGCTATCTACAAATATAACAGCTGTGCTTAGTGTATTGTTAATTTTTGAAATTTTGTAATGGTCCTTAATGTCTTTAAACAAACTATTTGAAGATAATCCTGATTCTGTTTTATATCTTGGATCTATTATTTGAATATTTTGTATGGTAGATGTTGAGCTATCTTCGTTACTGGATTCTAGCACCAAAAGTCTGGCACCTCCTTTTTCAAAAATTTCTATTTCGTTTACGTTACTTAAATATTTGTCGTTTGCAGCTATTTTTACAATGGAATCCTGTGCAAAAACAGAATCTAATTGATTTATTTTTACCTCATTGGTTAATAGTCCTACTCTGTTTTTAGTAATTTCAAAAGGGTCTTGTCGTTGTTCTTTTTGGCAACTAAAAACAAATATCAATGCGAAAAGGACTTGAAAAATTCTTTTTATCATAACAAACAGATTAAATGTTTCTTTTATTAATTAGTAACGTAATTTATTTTAATAACTTATTAAGTACCCCCAAAGCACCTCTTATAAAAGTAGCACTGGTTAATACTTTTATAACTGCTTTTTCTGTAGTACTGGCTCTTCTGTTTCTGGATGAAGAAGAGGAGTCCTTGTCCAATTTTTCTCTTTCTTTTTTGGCAGCAGCTTTTGCTTCTTCAGCTTCTGCTTTTTCTATTTTTTTATGGAGCAGTTCATAAGCACTTTCTCTATCGATGTTTTCATTATACTTAGAGATAAGCTTTGATTTTTTTAAGAGATCTTTTAATTCCACCTCAGTTAAAACGTCCATTCTGCTCATAGGGGCACGTAGCATTGTAGCAGCTAGCGGTGTAGGGCGCCCTTTTTCATCTAGCGCAGATATTAAAGCCTCTCCAATTCCTAGAGATGTTAGGATTTCTTTAGTATCATAATACTCTGAAATAGGATAATTTTCGGCAGTTAGTTTAATAGCTTTACGATCTTTTGCGGTAAATGCCCTAAGCGCATGTTGTACTTTTAAACCTAACTGGCTTAATACCCCATCGGGTATATCTGTTGGATCTTGAGTTACAAAATATAAGCCCACACCTTTGGATCGTATAAGTTTTACAATACTTTCAATTTGCCCCATCAAAGCATTAGAAGCTTCTTTGAAGATTAAGTGAGCTTCATCCAGAAAAATCACTAACTCGGGTCTCCCGCTATCTCCTTGTTCTGGAAATGTGCTATATATTTCGGCAAGAAGGCTAAGCATAAAAGTCGAAAACAACTTAGGCTTATCCTGTATATCTGTCAACCTAATAATATTTATAATTCCCCTTCCATTTTCGTCAATTCTGCATAAATCCTGAACTTCAAAAGATTTTTCTCCAAAAAATATGTCTGCCCCTTGTTGCTCAAGTTCTACTATTTTTCTTAAAATAGATCCTGTTGATGCTGTAGAAATTCGTCCATAATCCTTTTCCAGTTCTTCTTTTCCCTCTTGAGTAGCAAATTGCAACACTTTTTTTAGATCTTTTAAATCTAATAAGGGTAGTTTATTATCGTCACAATATTTAAAAATGATAGAAATAATTCCTGCTTGTGTTGTACTTACATCCAGTATTCTTGAAAGTAAAACGGGGCCAAATTCACTAACCGTGGCTCGAAGCCGAACCCCATCCTGATCAGAAAGAGACAGGATTTCTACAGGAAACCCTTTAGCTTCAAATGGGATTCCTATTTTTTCATGGCGTTCATTGATTTTTGGATGCCCGGGGCTTGCTGCCGCAATTCCACTTAGATCCCCCTTGATATCCATCAAAAGCACCGGTATTCCTTGCTCACTCAGATTTTCAGCTATGACCTGTAATGTTTTGGTTTTACCCGTACCTGTTGCGCCGGCAATCAATCCATGGCGGTTTAATGTTTTTAAAGGAATTTTAACATGCGCATTGGTTACCGTCTCTCCGTTATACATGGCTGATCCCATAGTGATGAAATCCCCTTTGGTAATGTAACCTTGATTAATATGATCAAAAAATGCCTGATTGTCATTCATAGTTGCATACGTTTTTTTTGATAAAAATAGGAATCTTAGCTTTTCTATTGAAATTATAATCTATTTTTAATAAAAAGTGAATAATAATACTAATTCTTAAATATATAGTATTCATGAAAATAATAACAATACTTAGTTGTTTTTTTATATTTCTTATTAGCTGTAAAAACGAATCTTTAAGAACAGCAAATACCGTTGTTTTTCATAAAACACATGAACCCAAAAAAAATGGAGCTCCTTTTTCAGATATTGTACAAGTTGGGGATTTGTATTTTCTTTCTGGTCAAATTGGGATGAACCATGGTGTTAGAAAATTGGTTGAAGGGGGTATACGACCCGAAACCAAACAGGCTTTAGAAAATATCAAGGCAGTTTTGGAATATCATGGTATGACAATGAAAAATGTGGTAAAATGCACTGTTATTTTAGCAGATATCGAAGATTTTTCAGACTTTAATGAGATATATAAAGAGTATTTCTCTAATAAACCAGCAAGAACAACTTTTGCAGCAAAAGGACTTGCCGCAGGAGCCAGGGTAGAAATAGAATGTATAGCTGTTATATCCAGATAGCTTTGTTGTGTCAATTTAATTTTACAAGCAAAAAAGCTTTAAACTTTTTTGACATAAATTTTTATCGTAATTCGAAATTTATAATCTCGAATTAATAATCTATAATTATTTACCTTTGCACCCTTATGCAAGAGAGAATACAAAAATTGGTTAACGAAGGTAAGATGCTTCCTTTAATGGAAGAATTCTATACTATTCAAGGAGAGGGATATCATAAAGGAACAGCAGCATATTTTATAAGGATAGGTGGTTGTGATGTAGGATGCCATTGGTGCGATGTAAAAGAGAGTTGGAATGCAGATTTACACCCTCCTACAGATACAGAGTTGATAGTGAGCAATGCATTAAAGTACAGTAATGTAGTTGTGGTTACAGGAGGAGAACCCCTTACCTGGGATATGACATTGTTAACAAAGGGCCTTAAGGATAAGGGAGCAAAAACACATATCGAAACCTCAGGAGCGTATCCATTAACAGGGATATGGGATTGGGTTTGCCTTTCCCCTAAAAAAATAAAACTTCCGCAACCAGAAATTTATACAAAAGCAGATGAGCTAAAATGTATTGTGTATAACAACAATGATTTTCTTTTTGCAGAAGAGCAGGCTTCCAGAGTTTCTGAGAATTGTGTACTATATCTTCAACCAGAATGGAGCGTTCGTGAAAAAATAATTCCTTTGATAGTAGAATATGTTATGAAAAACCCGAAATGGAAAGTTTCCTTGCAGACACATAAGTACTTAAATATCCCATAATATTTTTAAAATTAGTGACTTACAGGATTTTTGGTTAGTTATACATGTATTAATGATTATATTTTTTACGTTAAAACCATCTCTTGAAAATAATTTTACCTTTTGTTGTTTTTTTTATTGAAGGAAAAAGACTACGTGTTCTTTTGCTTTTTATACCTTTACAAGCTCTTCAGCATATTTGCTTTGTACTTATATCGAAAATCTGAAATTTATAGATTTATTCATTTTAAAGATATGATAATTGTTTTATTTTTATATAACTAACTTATAGCAAATCGATTATGAAAAATTTATACTTTATTTCTGGATTTAATTTTAAATCTGTCATTGGTTTTTTAAAAGAATTACCGGGAGCTTCTCTTTATGCTATGCGCAGATGATATAATTAGAGAAGTAAGAAAATATTTGTTGAACAAATTTTGTTTGTTAAGAATATATAAAAAATACATTTTTAGAAAAATGATAAAAAAGACCATTTAGTTAGTTCTGAATGGTCTTTTTTTTGCTCTGTTATAGTAAAAAAGAACAAGTTATAAATTTGCCGACCTAATTTTAAACCCAATTCTTTTGTTTTTTGATAGATTAAATATCTTACAAAAAGAGATAAAAGCATTAAAAAAGGGGAAAAAACCCCTAAAATTCATTTTTTTGTTGTAGGATTTTTCTTTTTATTGTTGATTTATAATTTTTAAAAGTGCTCTTATAGCGTTTTTTATACTGTTTACATCGAAAAAATATTTTATAAATGTTAAATTTTTTATATCCTGTTAACTGCGCATTATCTTTGTATAACAAAAATAAATCAAAAGGTTATGAAGCTATTTTACGGTATTATGGTTATTGACATTAAAGCATTAAAAGCTTTTTTGAGACAATTGCCATCGGCTTGCAGTAATGCAATCCATAGGTAATAGTATTTTTAAAGTTGTTGAGGGGCAATTTTAAAAAAGAAGAGACTAACAAAATATTATATTTTGTTTACATATTTACAAAAAGATCGAGGGAAATTACCCTGCTGCTCTTGTGTAAAATGACAATTAAAAGAACAAGGAACAGTTTAGAAATGAGGTTTTTTGTGTTTATTGTCGATAAAACCTTGGATTACATCTAAAATGTATAGAAAATTATTGACATCCAGTAATATAGGTGTTATATTTATGTAAATTTTTATTATTAATTTCAAACAAGAACATATGGGGCTATTTTACACAAAATTTAGATTAACTTTTAGAGTTGTAATGGACTTTTTAAAAGAACTACCTGGAGCATCTGGTCACGCGATTCACAGGTAAAAGAAGAAAGGAAAGAAATATGTTATAGTATCTTTTTTGGGTATTAAATAACAAAGTTGAGGAAAAAATAGCTTGAGAATACCATAATTCTCAAGCTATTTTTTTGTTATAAATAGAAAGGAACTTCAATACGTGTAGTATCCCACCCCATAACCATGTGGTAGCCTTTATCTACTTTGTTAAATGCTATTGAAAAAACTTCCAGTTCTTCACCTTTAGAAACGGGTACTTTAATTCTTGCAACATCTTTGGCCTCATCATACGTATAGGCACCCCAACTATCCAGATCAGAGTTTATAATAATAGTCCATTCTTTTTCTCCGGGAATCGTAAATAAAGAATATGTTCCTGCTTTGATGGTTTTATCTCCCATTTTTACATCTTGAAAAAACTTTATCTCAGTTGCTTCGTCAGCACCAGTTCTCCATACTTTATCAAAAGCAGCCAGATTACCAAAAATTTTACGCCCCTTTTTTTGAGGACGACTATATATTACTTTAATTTCTGGTTTTTCATTTCTATCTTTTTTGGCATAAGAGATATCAGTAGGACTTTTTTGTAAACCTTCAAATTTTTGAGCATTTATTGAAGATAAAGTACCCAAAAACATTAAAATAATTAATAAGAGTGATTTTTTCATAAGGTAAATTTAATTTTTTATAATAATTGTAAAGATATAGGCGAACTTACAAGAGATATGTTAATCAAGTCTATAAATTCTGTTAAATATTTGAAGTGACAATTTGATATTTCTATCAAGAGATGATTATTAATAAATAACAGTTTTAGTGTTTTTTAGTATTTTTTGTGTTGATTAGTAACCTTATAATGAGTTATTGTTTTTATTATGTAGTTATAATTACATCTTTGACTTCATAATCATAGATAAAGAATAATAATATGTGTGGAATTGTTTGCGCTTTTGATATAAAGCAAGATGTAGAGGCGTTAAGGCCTCAGTTGTTAGAAATGTCTAAAAAAATTCGCCATAGAGGTCCGGATTGGAGTGGTATTTACTCTAATGAAAATGCAATTTTGGCACATGAAAGATTGGCTATTGTAGATCCGGTTTCGGGCAAACAACCTTTGTTTAGCTCAGATAAACAATTAGTACTAGCTGCTAATGGAGAGATTTATAACCATAGAGAGTTACGCAAACAATTTGAAGGAATATATGATTTTCAAACAGAATCGGATTGTGAAGTGATTTTGGCATTGTACCAACAAAAAGGTACAGGTTTTTTGGATGATCTGAATGGTATTTTTGCATTTGCATTATATGATGTTACAAAAGACACCTATTTTATAGCTAGAGACCACATGGGGATTATTCCACTTTATATAGGGTGGGATCAAAACGGAACATTTTATGTGGCTTCAGAATTAAAAGCTCTTGAAGGGGTTTGTACTAAAATCGAATTATTTCCTCCGGGACATTATATGGATAGTGCAGATGGGGAGTTTAAAAAGTGGTATATAAGAGATTGGGTGGATTATGATGCTGTAAAAGATAACCAAACCAGTATTGATGCGCTTAGAGATGCTCTGGAAGCTGCGGTTCACAGGCAATTGATGTCCGATGTTCCTTATGGGGTATTATTGTCCGGAGGCTTGGATTCTTCTGTAACTTCTGCTATTGCAAAAAAATATGCAGAAAAAAGAATAGAATCAGGGGATACAGCAGATGCATGGTGGCCAAAATTACATTCTTTTTCTGTAGGACTAGAAGGCTCACCAGATTTAGAAGCAGCTCAAAAAGTAGCAGATCATATTGGTACGGTACATCACGAAATTAAATTTACTATTCAAGAAGGCTTAGACGCTATAAAAGATGTAATATATAATTTAGAAACCTATGATATAACTACTATTAGAGCATCTACGCCAATGTATTTAATGGCAAGGGTTATTAAGTCTATGGGAGTAAAAATGGTACTTTCTGGAGAAGGGGCAGATGAAATTTTTGGAGGATATCTGTATTTTCACAAAGCACCAAATGCACGAGAGTTTCATGAAGAAACAGTGCGCAAACTTAGTAAATTGCACATGTATGACTGTTTAAGAGCAAATAAATCACTTGCTGCATGGGGAATAGAAGGCAGGGTGCCATTTTTGGATAAGGAATTTATGGATGTTGCAATGCGTATTAATCCTCAGGATAAAATGATTAATGGCGAAAGAATGGAGAAATGGGTTGTTCGTAAAGCTTTTGAATCTTATTTGCCACAAAGTGTGGTTTGGAGGCAAAAAGAACAGTTCTCTGATGGAGTTGGGTATAGCTGGATAGATACTTTAAAAGAAATGGTAAATAGGGAGATCACAGACGATCAAATGGCAAATGCGCATTTTAGATTTCCTGTTCAAACACCTCAAAACAAAGAAGAATTTTATTATCGTTCTATTTTTGAAGAACATTTCCCAAGCGACACAGCAGCATTAAGTGTTCCTCAGGAACCATCGGTAGCATGCAGTACAAAAATTGCGCTAGAGTGGGATGAGGCTTTTAAAAATATGAATGATCCAAGCGGAAGAGCAGTTGCTAATGTACATGAAGAGGCATATTAAGTAAAGCGTAAACTGAAAATTTGAGTTAGATGTAAACCCCTGTAGGGATAGATGCTCAGGGTTTTATAATTTTAATCTTCTGTAACTTGTTTCGAAAGCAAAATGTGTTTCAAACAACATATCTTGTGACCTGCTCTAAGGTTGTTGATTGTAAAATTAAAAGAAGGCTGCAAAAATTAATTGCAGCCTTCTTTACAAATTCGATTTTATTTTTATCAGAGAATTTTAAATTATTTTAGTTTCCGCATTTTTCTCCTTGTACCCATGTGCCATTTTGTAAAGTATACAAGTATCCGGAATAGGTTACTTTGTCTCCTTCAGAATAAGATTGTCCGGAAACCCATGGGTTTACGTCTGCACAGATATCACCACCAGGATTACCATCATTATTAGGATATGCTTTATTGGTACCTTCGATATCTAAAGGGGATATTGTTTGTTGTGCCTCAGTATAGGTTTCTCCATTAAGTAAAGTAATGGTTGGTTTATTGTTTTTAGAAAATGCATAAGGGTGGTACATCATTATAGATTTAATATCAAACGGACCAGTTAATAATTTAGCATTTTGATCTTTTCTAAAATTACCTTCCATACCACTCTGGATATTTTCAGATTTTATAAGGACATAATCATCTCTGTCTGATCTTGTTTGTTCATGCACAAACCCAAGAGTGTGCCCTAATTCATGAACTATTAAACTAATACTGGCAGAATGCCCCAGTTGCACACTTCCGTTCCTTTGTATTCCAAATGATGCTTGGCCGCATCCGGAACAAACGTTCGTAGATTCATAAATAGTTACATAATCTGACTCATTAGTTCTTTCTTTAAATTTTATATTGGTTTTATCAGACCATCTTTTGAAAGCTGCTGTTAAGTTAGTGCGCAAAGTACTGTTTAATGATCCAAGTTTGTAAACCACAGTATTATTCGGCCACTTTTTAGTTGAGCCCCATATTGCTAGTTTTTGTCCGGCTTCAGTACTTGGAGGTAATTTGGGGTCAAAAACAGGAGGAGGCGTATCAGACAGCATATTTGCAGAAAGTATAATGTCTGAATTATACAGAAATTCTCCGTTACCTATATCTTCTACAACCACTAAATTTCCTTGAAAATATTTTTCAATAGTTTTTTCATTTGTAGATGTTACATTTTGGTCTGTGTTTTCGTTGATGTTGTCTTTTTGACAAGAAGTAAAACATAATACTGAGCATAGTGCTACAGCTTTAAATACGTTAAATTTTTTGTTGAATTTCATAATGTTTGTTTGTGTTAAATTGAGTTTGTGTTAATATTTAAAACAGTTGGTTTTAATGAACAATATTGTTCGCGAACTAACAACTGTTCTTTGTGTTAGGTAGTATGTAGAAAATGTTAATATTGCAGTAAAATTATGTTAATGATATATCAATATTAATAAACTATAGTGGGGGTGGTGTTAGAAAGGGCATGTTAGGTTTTGTTTTTCGATTTCTAAGCAGGTTAGAGTGATTTTATAAATATTTTACAAAACCTAATATTAATACAGGATTCGATTTAAGGTGTTTTTTATCGTTTTTAAGAGCTTTTTTTTGTTTTCTGGTACTTTTCTTAATTAATTGTTGATAACTCGTTAAATCCTTCTTGGCAAAACCCTTTGATCCTTTTACTCTTTTTTTATCTTTGTTTGTTATCAAAAAAAATAAAATAATTAATAAGGGATTTTATGAGCGAAGAAGCTAATAAGAATAATTACTCCGCCGATAGTATTCAAGCATTAGAAGGAATGGAGCATGTGCGCATGCGCCCGTCAATGTATATTGGAGATGTTGGGGTGCGAGGATTGCATCACCTGGTATATGAAGTTGTGGATAACTCTATTGATGAGGCCCTTGCCGGCCATTGTGATACAATAGATGTTACCATAAATGAAGATAATTCTATAACTACAAAAGATAATGGTCGGGGAATCCCTGTAGAAATTCATAAAAAAGAAGGTGTTTCTGCTCTGGAGGTTGTAATGACTAAAATTGGTGCCGGTGGTAAATTCGATAAAGATTCTTATAAAGTTTCCGGGGGACTACATGGTGTTGGTGTATCCTGTGTAAATGCACTTTCAGACCATTTACATGCTTACGTGCACAGAGATGGCAAAGTTTGGGAACAAGAATACGAAAAAGGAAAACCTTTATATCCTGTAAAATCTACAGGAGAAACCGATTTTAGAGGTACGGTAGTTACTTTTAGACCAGATCCCACTATTTTCCAACAAACCTTAGAGTACAACTATGATACTTTGGCAAGTCGTATGCGGGAATTGTCATACCTTAATAAAGGGATCACTATTAAGCTAACAGATAAGCGTAATAAAGATAAGGATGGAAATGATATTGGAGAGATTTTTCATTCTGAAGAAGGGTTAAAAGAATTTGTTAAGTTTCTGGACGCAAGTCGTAGCTCAATTATTGGAGATGTTATCTCTATGGAAGGAGAGAAAAATGATATCCCTGTAGAAGTAGCAATGACATACAATGATTCGTATGCAGAGAACCTTCACTCTTATGTAAATAATATTAATACCCATGAAGGAGGAACACATCTTTCTGGGTTTAGAAGAGGACTTACTTCTACACTTAAAAAGTATGCAGATGCTTCAGGGATGCTGGATAAACTGAAGTTTGAAATAGCCGGAGATGATTTTAGAGAAGGATTAACAGCTATTATTTCAGTGAAAGTTCAGGAACCACAATTTGAAGGGCAAACAAAAACCAAATTAGGAAACAGAGAGGTTACCGCAGCTGTATCACAAGCAGTTTCTGAAATGTTGGAAAATTATTTGGAAGAAAACCCTAACGATGCAAAAATAATTGTTCAAAAAGTAATCCTTGCTGCCCAGGCACGACATGCCGCCAAAAAAGCGCGAGAAATGGTGCAACGTAAATCTGTAATGAGTATTGGAGGGTTGCCAGGTAAGCTTTCAGACTGCTCAGAACAAGATCCTGCATTATGCGAAGTATTTTTGGTCGAGGGAGATTCTGCGGGTGGAACGGCAAAGCAAGGACGGGATCGTATGTTTCAGGCAATTTTACCATTGCGGGGAAAAATATTGAATGTAGAAAAAGCTATGCATCACAAAGTTTTTGAAAACGAAGAAATCAGGAATATTTTTACTGCATTAGGAGTAACCATTGGTACAGAAGAGGATAGCAAAGCATTGAATATTTCAAAATTGAGGTATCATAAAGTGGTTATTATGTGTGATGCCGATGTGGATGGTAGTCATATTTCTACTCTGATACTAACTTTTTTCTTCCGTTACATGAAAGAATTAATTGAAGCCGGACATATTTACATTGCAGCTCCACCACTTTATTTAGTGAAAAAAGGAACTAAAAAACAGTATGCATGGAACGATGACCAAAGGGACAGAATTATAAAAGAGTTTGGAGAAAATTCTAAAATACAACGATATAAAGGTCTTGGAGAGATGAATGCTGAGCAATTGTGGGATACTACAATGAACCCTGAATTTAGAACTATGCGTCAGGTTACGATCGATAACCTCACAGAAGCAGATAGGATTTTTTCAATGTTAATGGGGGACGAAGTACCGCCAAGAAGAGAGTTTATAGAAAAAAATGCAGTATATGCAAAAATAGATGCATAACGCTTTTAGAATTATATTTAAGATCCGCTATATATATTTGATATAGCGGATTTTTTTTATATTGCAAGGCCTATTATATTGATTAAAATTTTATAATGACACATTTGTGACTTAAAATTTAGTTGATGTTAAATCCAGATCTTATGAAAAAATGTACTTTGCTACTAGCATTACTACTTAGTCATATTAGTTATTCACAAACAGAAATCGATCAAATTTTGAAAATTGGAATCGAAAATGCACAAATATTTAGTAAAGATTATTTTGCCTCTGCAGGAGAATCCTTGGTAAATACCGTATCTAACGGATGGTATAATTCTGCAAAAACAAAAAAACTATGGCATTTTGAAGCAGGGGTTGTTGGCAATCTTTCTTTTGTAAGAGAAGAAAAACAATCCTTTATTATGCATACAGCAGAGTATACAGATCTGACATTCAGAAATGGACAAAATAGTCAAAGTGTAGGCAATGCTCTTGGGCATAATCAAGAAAATATCGTGGTAGTGTTTAATCAAGGAACCCCGGCAGAAGTAGAAGTGGTTTTGCCAAATGGAATTGGGGATTCAGAAACTAACTCTTTGCCAAGTGGGTTTATTCAAGGATCTTTAGGTCTGATTAAGAGTACCGAAATTAAAATAAGATTTCTGCCAAAAATTAAGGCAGTACAAGATGCAGAGATACAATTGTATGGTGTCGCTTTTCAGCATGAATTTACAGATTGGGTATTTCCATTAAAGAGATGGCCGGTCCACCTTTCTGCATTGTTGGGCTATACCAATGTAAAAGGCTTTTATGAGATAAATGAGGATAGTGGTATTTTGGGAACAGATAAAGAAGTACGTTTGAATACTAATTCCTGGTTACTTACAAGTATCGTGTCCACCAAATTTCCAGCCTTCAATATTTACGCAGGATTAGGCTATTATTTTGGTTCTAGTAATGCAGATGTGTTAGGTACTTATCAAATACTGAACGGGCCATTGATGTCACAAACAATTACAGATCCGATAAGTGTGAAAAGCAAAACAAAAGGAGTAAAAGCATCTATAGGTGCAAAAGTAAAGTTTGGTATTTTTAATGCAAATCTGGATTATACACTTCAAAACTATAATAACATTTCTCTTGGCCTTAATTTTGGCTGGTAATTAACACCTTATTTGTTAATTAATTCATCAAAGAATTTGTATTTTCGCGACGTATTGAAATTATTTCAATATAACGTATAAATATTAATTAAATAAGATTTAAAACGATGAAAGTTACAGTAGTAGGTGCCGGTGCAGTAGGTGCTAGTTGTGCAGAATATATAGCAATAAAGAATTTTGCTTCTGAAGTAGTGTTGTTGGATATTAAAGAAGGATACGCAGAAGGAAAAGCAATGGACTTAATGCAAACCGCATCTTTAAACGGATTTGATACTAAAATCACAGGGACTACAGGGGATTACTCTAAAACTGCGGGTAGTGATATTACTGTAATCACTTCGGGGATTCCTCGTAAACCAGGAATGACAAGAGAAGAATTGATAGGTATAAATGCAGGTATAGTTAAAACCGTAGCTACTAACTTAATCGAACATTCCCCCAATACAATCATTATTGTAGTTAGTAACCCTATGGATACGATGACTTACTTAGTGCATAAAGCCACTAGTATTCCTAAAAACAGAATTATAGGAATGGGAGGAGCTTTGGATAGCGCACGTTTTAAATACAGACTTGCAGAAGCACTAGAGGCTCCTATCTCAGATGTTGATGGAATGGTGATTGGAGGACATAGTGATACAGGAATGGTACCATTAACCAGATTGGCAACAAGAAATAGCGTACCTGTATCAGAGTATATTTCTGAAGACAGGTTACAACAAGTAGCAGAAGATACCAAAGTAGGAGGAGCTACATTAACAAAATTATTAGGTACTTCAGCCTGGTATGCACCAGGTGCAGCAGTTTCTGGATTGGTGCAGGCAATTGCATGTGACCAAAAGAAAATATACCCATGTTCTGTGCTATTAGAAGGAGAATACGGATTAAATGATTTATGTATTGGAGCACCAGTAGTTTTAGGCAGAAATGGAATTGAAAAAATTGTAGAGATTAAACTTAATGATGCAGAAAAAGCTAAACTAGCTGAAAGTGCAGAAGGAGTTAAAAAAACAAATGGATTATTAGAATTATAATTCATCCTAGTCATAAAATCTAACGAGAGCTACTCAAAAAGTAGCTCTCATTGTTTTTAAATACTTTTTATAAATAGCCTTAAGGTAAACAAAGTCTTTGCCAGAAAGAGATTCAAGCTTTTGTTTTTAAGTTTTGAAGACGTTCTGCGATTTGTAATAAATATTTGTTTAAAGACTTTAAGAAATGCCGTTTTTATTTTTTTATATTTGCGGGATGAAGAAAAAATGGTGTTTCGGTATTTTAATTGCTACATTAGCATTGCTTGTTGTTGTTCAACAGCAAACCGTTGTACCTAATCAGGAGATTGTATTAGAATTTGTGGATATTGAGATTACTTCTGTAGAAGCTCAAAACGCAATTACTATTGTAAAAAAACAATTACAATCCATAGGTGTTAAAAACACCAGAATATCGCAAGAGCTAAATAACGGTAAGCTTAAAATTGCGTATTACAGTGATGTAGATGTAGAGTATATTAAAAGATTGCTCTCTAAAGAGAAAAATGTAGAGTTAGATCATGTTTTTTATGATAATAACGAAGATGAGGACCCTTTTCCTTTACACAAAAACTCCAAAAATTATAATCTGGATGTTTATGAAATCCAAAAAGGTACAGATTTAGACTCTGACTTTATTGGCAAATATGTTTTAGAAGTAAAACATGAACAAAATGGATATTCGGGCTCTAATACCTATAGTTTTGTCTCAGAAGTAGATACTAATTATATAGAGAAACTTATAAAAGTAGCCCAAAAAGTAAATACAAATATTGCAATAACAATAGATAACACTTCACGTAATATACCAGAAGTAAGGGCAGGGCCAATCTCTTGATTGGGAGATCAAAAGCTTTTAAGAATTTCCTGAAAAATAATCGCATTTTTATTAAAAGTTAAAAAAGAGTAATTAATAACTCTTAAAAATCATTGTTAACTTTTAAACGTAGCCTGTATCATCACTATGGTTAAGATTACTTAGTACTTAAATAATTTCAAATAATTTCAAATAATTTCAAACCTTGAGTAGATTATTGTAATTACTCGTTTACAAAAGGTTTAATCTAAAAAAATAAAAAATAATGCAAAATAAAGGACTTGTTAAGGTGTTTGCTATTTTATTTGGCTTGGTATGTATTTACCAATTGTCATATACTTACATGACCTATACAAAAGAAAAAGAGGCAGAAGCTTATGCAAAACAGCAATATCCCGATAATGTAGAAAACTATTCGAAATTTAGAGAAGTTGCAGAGCGCATTTATCTGGACTCTATTGGTAAAGAAGAGATTTTTGCAGGGATAACGTATAATGTTGCAAAAGATAAAGAATTAAACAAAGGTCTTGACCTTAAAGGAGGGATTAATGTTATTTTGCAAATCTCTGTAAAAGATATTTTAAGCGGGCTTGCTAATAAATCCAAAGACCCTTCATTTAATCAAGCTTTACTGGCTACCGACGAGGCGCAAAAAAATAGCCAAAACACATATCTGGAAGATTTCTTTACAGAGTTTGATAAAATTCCGGATGCTAAACTAGCTTCGCCAGATATTTTTGCTAACAAAAGCTTAAGTGATGATATCACTTATGATATGACCAATGAGCAAGTAAAGCCTATTTTGAAGAAAAAAATAGACGAGTCTGTAACCTCTGCATTTGAGGTTTTACGTAAGCGTATTGATAAATTTGGGGTTACACAACCAAATATTCAACGTTTAGGAGAGTCTGGTCGTATCTTGGTAGAGCTTCCGGGAGCCAAAGATATCGAAAGAGTAAAAACTTTGGTTACCAGTACTGCACAATTAGAGTTCTGGGATGTGTATAAATCTGAAGAAATTCTTTCATTCCTGTTTGCCGCTAATAACCTTTTAAAAGAACAAGCAGATACTGTTAAAGAAGTTAAAGCAGAAGCAGAAGAAGTAAGTGAAATAGTGGCAGATTCTACTCAAGTAGATTCTACCAAATCAGATTCTACAAAATCAGATGCAGATTCTGCTATCAATGACCTGTTAGAAGATGCAGAAGATTCAACAAAATTAGAAGCTCAGGTTAATCCTTTGTTTGACCTGATTGCAGGGCAAGGAAGACAAGGAGGACCTGTAGTTGTGTCTGTAGAGAAGAAAAATGCAGCGCAGTTTATGGCATATCTTAACGATCCTAAAGTTAGAGCGCTATTGCCGGTAGAGCAACGTTTTGTAAAGTTTGCATGGGGAAAACCAGTAAAAGATTCTGAGATTTTAGACCTGTATGCTATAAAAGGGAACAGAGATAACGACCCGGAATTAAGTGGAGGGGTTATTACCGATGCCAGACAAGAATACAATCAGGTAGGGATTGTTACCGTGACTATGCAAATGGATGGTAAAGGAGCTAAGAAATGGGAAGAAATGACCGGTAGGGCATTTAGCCAAAGAAGTCAGATTGCTATTGTATTAGACGATATTGTATATTCTGCACCAGGAGTAACTACAGGAGCAATTAGTGGAGGTAGAAGTGAAATTACAGGAGATTTTACTATCGAAGAAGGTCAGGATTTGGCAAACGTATTAAGAGCTGGTAAATTACCCGCTTCAGCAGATATTATTCAAAGTGAAGTAGTAGGACCATCCTTAGGACAAGAAGCTATCGATAGTGGTATTATGTCTTTTGCAATAGCATTAGTACTAATTTTAATCTGGATGGTATTTTACTATGGTAGAGCAGGGGCTTATGCAGATATAGCATTGGTAGTTAACATTCTGTTTATTTTTGGAGTTTTAGCGGGTTTAAAAGCAGTGTTAACACTTCCTGGTATTGCAGGTATTGTATTAACTATTGGTATGTCTGTCGATGCAAATGTTTTAATCTTTGAGAGAATCAGAGAAGAATTAGCTAAAGGAAAATCCCAGGCAGATGCCATAAAAGACGGATTTAGCAACGCTTTATCTTCTATATTAGATGCAAACATAACAACGGGACTTACAGGGCTTATACTATTAATAGTTGGTACGGGGCCAATAAAAGGTTTTGCAACTACTTTATTAATAGGTATTCTAACCTCTTTGTTTACTGCAATTTTTGTTACCAGATTATTTATAGACGGGTATGGTAAAAATGGTAAAGAATTAGCATTCTCTACAGGAATGACCAAGAACTTGTTTAAAAATGTAAATATTGATTTCTTAAAGAAGCGTAAAGTAGCTTATGCAATTTCTGGAGTTATTATTCTTGTAGGATTAGGATCTTTATTTACACAAGGGTTGGATTATGGAGTGGATTTTGTTGGAGGTAGAACATATACCGTTCGTTTTGCTAAAGATGTAGTCCCAACTACCGTAGAAAAAGACTTGATAGCAGTGTTTGAAAGTGCACAGGCAAAAACTCTGGGGGCGAATAACCAGTTAAAAATAACAACGAAGTATAAGGTTGAAGAAACAGGAGAAGAGGTAGATTCTGAAATATCTAATAAATTATATACTGCTTTAAAACCTTATCTAACCGATGGATTGACGTATGATGAATTTGCTAATGGAGATGAGGATAAGCAAGTTGGTATTATGTCCTCTATGAAAGTAGGTCCAACTATAGCAGATGATATAAAACAAGCTGCATTTTGGTCTGTATTAGGATCATTAATAGTGGTGTTCCTATATATCTTACTTAGATTTAGAAGATGGCAATTTAGTTTAGGTGCTGTTGCCGCGGTATTCCATGACGTATTGGTAGTGTTAGGGGTATTCTCATTAACTTATAAGTTTATGCCGTTTAATATGGAAATAGATCAGGCTTTTATAGCAGCAATATTAACGGTAATAGGATATTCGTTAAATGATACGGTGGTAGTGTTTGACAGAATCAGGGAGTTCTTTAGTGAACATACCGGAAGATCTCTTGGTAAAAATGTCAATGATGCATTGAATAGTACATTAAGCCGTACTTTAAATACATCGTTAACAACATTATTAGTACTTATAGCAATCTTTATATTTGCAGCACCATTAAGAGGGTTTATGTTTTCTTTGATTATTGGTATAGTTGTGGGTACTTATTCCTCTTTATTTATAGCCACTCCTATTATGCATGATACGTTAAGCAAAGTTGGTTTAAAAACTAAAGAAAAAGAAACTATAGAAGAGTAGTAAGTACTATCTTTTTATAGTTATAAAAAACCTTTCTGGATTTGTTCAGAAAGGTTTTTTTATTGCCCCTTATTCGATGTTGAATGTAACTATAGCTAAATTAATATGAAATGGCATAAAAGATTTTTTACTAGAAAGATTAATGTTATTTTATGTTGATTTAGCCCTTATTAAGTGCAGATGGTCTTTGTAGAGGTGTAGGCGGTTCTTGTATAGCTATTGTTAGAGGTTGGGAATATAGGGTTGTTAAATTTGACTTTGTTTTCAAACCTTCAAGGTTTTCGAAACCTTGAAGGTTTGAAAACAAAGCGTAAAACATATCCTTTTTAGAACTTAACTTTAAATTTTTAACTATATAATAAAAAATTTAATGACCGACATAAATTCTCTTATATCGGTTTTAAGGCTAATTGTTGCTTTTGATTTTGGTAAACGAAACAGAATCCCCTTTTTTAAGGTTCCATGCGTCGGATAGTTTTGCATTAACCTCTAATACATATTTTGCAGATCCTTCAGACGATAATGAGTTTTCATTAAGAGGTTGCGCGTTTTTTTGGATACTAATCACTTTGTTTTTGGCATCGATAAAAATGATATCCAAAGAAAATTTTGTGTTCTTCATGTAAAAAGAACGTGGAGCTTCTTCAGGAAAAATAAATAGCATACCCTCATTTTTTAACATAGATCCCCGATACATTAAACCTGTTTGGATTTGATATTCATCATCTGCTATTTCGATATCCAGTTTAGTTATAAGATTGGGGATTGAATCTTTCAGATCAAATAAAGAGAGTT
This sequence comes from Aquimarina sp., assembly GCF_977115655.1. NCBI lineage: Bacteria > Pseudomonadati > Bacteroidota > Flavobacteriia > Flavobacteriales > Flavobacteriaceae > Aquimarina > Aquimarina sp. Next base: position 47,755 of record NZ_CDSBKO010000011.1, on the reverse strand, counting down.
CCCCTTCTTTAGTAAATGTAATTTCTTTGGTTAGGTTTTGATTGTTTTTAGAATCTGTTTTACACGAAAATAACTGAAGTGCAATACATACAATAATAGCAATAAAAATACTCTTTTTCATTTGTTTCTTTTTTTAGGATTTAAAAATAGATAAAAAAGCCGCACTTCAAAAACCAGAAGCACGACTTTTTACAATTAATACCATTTTAACTTTGAAATAGAAATAATTTATTAGTGCTATTTCAAAGTTAAAATGGTATAACTAACTAATATTATTTTTTTGAAAAGGAATTCAAATTGTAAATAGAATTATAGCTAAATTAATATGAAATGGCATAAAAGATTTTTTACTAGAAAGATTAATGTTGTTTTATGTTGATTTAGCTATAGATATTCAATGAGGGATTGAAACTAATTTCCTTCATTTTTCCAATCTATTTTTCTGGATATCATCATTATAGTTCCAAGTATCAAGAAAAGACCTATACTACCTACTAGTAAAGCATAGTTTTCTAATTGTATAATTACAAATATAAATGTGTATAATGTGGCAAGGGAGGCAGCAATAAAAATCATAAACTTAAAACTTTTAAGTATTGCCTTGGAATATACCGAAATAAGTAAAACTACAGCAATGCCGGCAATTAAATAAGCATGTAAAAAACTAGAATGCTCTGATATAGAGATTAATAAAGTGTAAAACATAGTTAATGCCAATCCTATCATTAAATATTGAAAAGGATGAATATCAATTTTACTGATCGTTTGTATTAAGAAAAACACTAAAAATGTAAGTGCAATTACCAGATATCCATATTTTGCAGCGCGCTCGCTTTTTTGGTATTCATCTACAGGTATAAGTAGTTTTACTCCAAATGCAGAAGAGTCAATTTGTGGTAATTCGCCAAAAAATTCCTGCTCAAACTCCCTGTTTATCTGTAAAACTTTCCAGTTGGCTTTAAAACCATCCTTGGTGATCTCTTTAGTCTTGGTATTTGGCAAATAATTTCCATTAAAGCTAGGGGATGCCCAATTCGAAACCATAGATACATTTGTTTCCCGGCCTACGGGTATAAATCGCAGTTGCTCACTTCCGTTTATTGCAATGTCCAGATTAAACGATATATCTTTTTCTACAGGTAAAGAACTTTCTTTAAGAAATTTCGTTTCCAGAGTATTGGTATAGGAGTTTTGACTATATCTGGATATTAACGGGTAGCTGTCTTCTTCTAATTTTAATTCCAGGTTATTACGTATACCTTTTAAGTTTGTCGAGTTTATAATAACAGTAGCTTTATTCCATAAAACATCTGTTTTTTTAATATCCTGTATTTCAAAAACGGGAGTAGTAAAAGAACCTGTGATTTTCATGTTAGCAGTGTACACTACAGATTCGTATATGCTTCTTCCTAAAGTTTCAGACTCTATATTAGCATTTATATCTAGTGTGTTTGGAAAAAAGAATGCATGTTTTATAGTAATTATATCTTCTTCGGTATAAGATTTGGTTTTATCATCCCAGGTCTTTTTTAGGTTATGTATCTGGTATGGTATTTTAAGTACAGGTCCGTATAATAAAATTTCGTTTCCCCATTTTTGATTAATCTCACTTACAACTTCTTCCTGCCTGTATGAGCGTTCTTTTATTAAACTTTTAATATAAGATAAAGGGATTAGTAATACTAAAATTAAGATTCCTACCATTAACATTCGTATAGTAATAGAGGTTTTAAGCCATTGTCCGAAAGATTTTTTTTGTTTTTCCATAGGTATAAAATTTATAGTGTTTAATTATTTTATTTTTTTTACTTCGTAGTGATTCATCATTCTGTAGATGACAATTAAAAAAACACCAAAGCCTATTGTAAAAGTCCAGGTATTTATATGTTGAGAAGGAAACAGAAGTCTTTTTGCGATGTCACCTAAGAGTCCCGCGGGATCTTGAAGTATATCCCAGCTATTCCATCGTAATACCCGTCCCAGATAGATCCCAAATCCACAGAGTAGCAGAATAAAATGGATGATAATATTTGTTGTTGTTTTTGAAAATTTTTTCTGAAGAGAGGTTTGTATTATCGATAAGGATGCAAAACCTGCTACCAGCCCATTAATGGCAAATGACAGTATGAGTAAAACATCAAACCACACAGACTGCAAGGTACTTAGTTTGATATGTTGTAAATCTGTTAGTATGTACGGTGAGTTAGGTAAAAAGACTAACCAACATGCAAAACCAATCCAGAAAATAAATGAATTTGTTTTTTGTAAACTTAAAACAAACGCGATAGCATAAGGAATGCAGGCTAAAAAAAGATTCCAAACCAGAAATAAGTAGAATGTAGAATCTGTTTTGAAAATGCGCACCAGTAATAGTGTAAAACTGAATAGTACAGCGGCGATAAATCTTTTAATAAAGGGCAATTGATTTTGTAGTACAGTATTCATTATAAAAGGTTGTTAAAAGGGTTATTTAAAACAATAATAGCATAGCCAATGGCAATTGGTATATTTAATGTAACCAGTAGGATTGTAGTTAAGTTTTCTTTGTTGTATTGATAGTTGATAAAAGAATTTGTAATTAATTCTATAATAGTTATAGTGTTTAAAGAGAGTGCTATAAGAATGTAAAAAAGACCTATGGTAACTAGCACATCAGATGGGTAGATTATAAAAGCCAGCAAAAGTATAGTGCCAATAATAAAACTTGTAACAGCAATTGTGAGAGCATTTTTGTTTATAGATTGTATTATTTTCATATAGACGAGATTAAAAATGTGGTTTGTAATTTATGTATGGGTTGATGTAATAATTTTTTGTAATCCAGGTTGTAAAATGGATACGCCGATTTTCCTTTTGAATATGCTTTTTTGAAAATATTAATTTTATCAGGGTAGAATAGGGTGCCTATAAAAATCACAAAAATTAGATATAGGGTTCTTTTTCCATTTCCTAATAAGTAGTATTGCATAGATATCTCTTCGGGAACGGATATCCCTGTATTTGTTAATACATGAAAAACATCGTGATTTTCTAGCTTAGGTTGCGGGCTAAAATTGTGCATCAATAAAAACCCCCCTAAATGAAACCCCAGACTTTCTTTAGGAAATTGAATAAGCGTTTGTACAGATATATCCCAGGCTGCTTGCTTCTTAAACCATTTTTGATATGGTTTTTTACTCCAGTTATAAATCATTTCTAAAATTAATGCTCTCATTCTTTATTTTTAAAGTACTTTGTTTTTCAAAGTTGTTGGATAAAAAAATATAGTTATGGGTTTAGTAGTTTTTCGATTGCTTCTACATGTTTTTTAAAAGCATCTCTTCCTTTTTTTGTGACATAATATTTGGTGTTGGGTTTTCTGCCTATAAATGATTTTTCGACGGTTATATATTCTTCTTTTTCTAGTGCTTTTGTATGGCTGGCCAAATTACCATCGGTTACGCCAAGAAGCTCTTTTAACATATTAAAATCAGCATATTCATTAACAACCAATATAGACATGATTCCTAGCCTAATTCGATGATCAAATGCTTTGTTTATGTTGTTGATAATACTGCTCATTTTTTCTTTTGGCTTTACTAAGCTTACAGATGGTAAGGTGCTTTATTGATTTTTTGGCTGTAAATAATTTAAAAAGGGATCAAAACAGTTTATCGATCGTGTTTAAAATAAATTAAACTTCCGTACAGGATGTGCATTATGCCAAATCCAAATACCCAAAACCAAAATCCGTACCCCGGGTATATAGCACAAATTAACCCTAATACAATTTCTATATATCCCAAATATTTTACATTTCCGATAGTATATTTTGAAGCATTTACTAGTGCCAGCCCATAAAAAATAAGCATCAGAGATCCTGTAAGTCCGTAATGGTCACTAGAGATTTTGATGATAATATATATTCCACCGGTTATTAATGGAACCAAAAAGGCTGTAAGTAATCTTTTGGAAGTGGCATTCCATAATTTTTCATCATTTTTCTTTGCTTTTCGTATACTCAAAAAAATGGCGGTAACTATGCTTAGTATAGCAACAATTATAAGATCTAATAGGATATAATTAAATGTTTTTCCATCAAGGATTAGATATTCTCTGTTACTAATACTTACCAGATAATAAGCAATTGCTGCCCCGATAAGGGCATAAATACCAGCCATTATTCCTGATAAACCGCTAAGAGAAAAAAAACGGGATGATTTGTTCATCATGTCTTTAATCTGGGTGATGTCTTTTAAATATTCTTCTGTGCTCATGTAAAAGTACTTTGAAAAACAAAGTAATGGTAAAATATTCAATATTACAAATTAATAAGTGTAATTTTTTTGGTAAAGTATTATTTCCATCTTACTTTAATGTAGTTATTAATTTCTTTAACTTGCTCAGGGATATTGTTTTTGATCTCCAGAAGTAGATTTTCTATAAGTTTTTCTTTGGTGAAATTTTTATTTACAACAATGCTTACTTCTCTTGTAGGTTTTGGATCTTTAAAATGTTTTATATGTTGCTGTTCTGATTTGTCTGTTATAGATAGCTCTGGTACTAAAGTATAGCCTAAATCTGCTTTGACTAAATTTTTTATAGTTTGTATAGAGCCACTTTCAAATAAAAAGGACTTGTTTTTACTTTTGACGCTGTCTTTACAAATATTTAGTACCTGATTTCTAAAACAATGTCCTTCTTCGAGAATAAGAAGATTATCCGGGGTAAGATCATCTTGGTTTACAATTTCTGATGAGCCAAAAGCTTCTTTGTTTTTGCAATACAATAAAAAAGGTTCTTGATACAGATTTATTTCTCTAATCATTTTATCTTCTAATGGGGTAGATACAATACCAATATCCAAGGTGCCATTGTGTAATGCATTAATAATAAACTCCGTTTGCATTTCTTTTATTATCAATTTGGTTAGAGGATTGTTTTTTAAGAAACTCTCTAAAAATAGCGGGAGTAAATAAGGAGCAATAGTTGGTATAATGCCCAAAGTGTATTGACCAGTAATACCAGAGGTATTGCTATATGCAATCTCATTAAATTCATTGGCCTCTCTAAGGATACTCTTCGCTTTAGCAATTAAAATTTTTCCTATAGGAGTAGGTGTTAGAGGTATAGTATTTCGGTCAAATATAATGGTGCCAATTTCTTCTTCTAATTTTTTTACCTGTATGGTTAGTGTTGGCTGTGTTACAAAACATTCTTCTGCGGCTTTTATGTAATGTCTTTTATGATCTAATGCTACGATATACTTTAATTGTTGTAATGTCATTATTATAATATTATTGATATTATAAATATAATCATTTAGATTATTAATTTGATTTATGATATTAATTAAACGTGCTTTGTGTTATTGTTAACTTAAATACATTTCACACATGAAAAAAAGCGTATTAATTGCGGTTGTCATTGGTTTTTGTTCTTCTATGCATGGGCAGCAAACTATAACAACTAATGGAGGTGCTCCTATTGGGGACAATCAAAACTCAAAAACTGTTGGAGAGTATGGTTCGGTATTATTAGAGGATGTACATCTAATTGAAAAACTAGCAGCTTTTGATAGAGAGCGGATTCCTGAACGAGTAGTGCATGCAAGGGGAGCAGGGGCGTTTGGTTATTTTGAAAGCACTAAAGACATGTCTGCATACACAAAAGCAACTTTATTTAAAGGAAATAATAAGCGTACCGATTTAGCAGTTCGCTTTTCAACAGTAATTCATGGCAAAGGTTCTCCGGAAACAGCAAGAGATCCAAGAGGATTTGCTGTAAAATTTTATACCGAAAATGGTAATTATGATATTGTAGGAAACAACCTGCCTGTGTTTTTTATACGGGATGCTGTAAAGTTTCCGGATATGGTACATTCTTTAAAGCCTTCTCCGGTAACCAATAAACAAGACCCTAACCGGTTTTTTGATTTTTTTTCTAACATACCCGAAGCTACACACATGATTACACGTTTGTATACAGATTTGGGGATTCCAAAAGGATATCAATATATGAATGGTAGCAGTGTACACGGTTTTAAATGGTTTAATGAAAAAGGAGAAGTAGTTTATGTTAAATATTCATGGGTAAGCAAACAAGGTGAAGAAAACCTGGATTTGGAACAAGCAGCAAAACAACAATCTATGGATTGGCAGCACGCTACAGTTAGCCTAAGAGATGCGATTCAAAATAAAAAGTATCCGCAATGGGATTTATATGTGCAAATGATTAAGCCAGAGGACTTGCATAGCTTTGATTTTTGGCCTTTGGATGCCACCAAAGATTGGCCGGCAGATAAAATCGAAAAAATTAAAATTGGAACAATGACTTTGAACAGAAATCCAATTAATTATTTTCAGGAAGTAGAATCCATTGCTATGTCCCCGGGTAATTTGATTGCAGGGGTAGAACCATCTGAGGACAAGCTTTTACAAGGCAGGTTGTTTTCTTATTTTGATACACAACGTCACAGGTTAGGACCAAATAATCAGCAAATTGAAGTAAATAAGCCAAAAAATAAAGTGATTAATTATAATTCGGATAGTTATTCTAGTGCAACTAATTCAAAATTCCCTGATCCTGATGTCAATTACCAACCTAGCAATAAAGTTTCTTTAACAGATAGCTCTAAAGATAAACCTTCAGAAACTGCTATTGATAATGTAAAAATCACGTACAAAAAGATTTCAAAAACAAATGACTTTGCACAGCCGGGAGATTTTTACAGATCTTTATCAGAAAAAGACAAGACTAATTTGATTCGAAATTTGGTTGGAGATTTAGGGCAGGTTACCAATAAGAATATTCAAAAAAAGATGATTACCTATTTTTATAAGTCAGATAGAGATTATGGTATAAGGGTAGCTAAAGCTTTAGGTTTTACAGAAAAAGATTTTATGTAAAAAAAAAGGATTACTGTTCTTTATATGGTTTTGCGATATGGTAAGATATACTTTCTATTATCGTAAGACCATATATTGTTATGTGCTTTTTAGTATTAAAAATAAGCGAGATAAGATTACAGTATATCAGATTAAAAATAATAAAGGAAGATGAAAAATAGTACACTGTTTTTTTGCATGTTTATGGTCATAGCTTTGGTAAAAGCGCAAGAGGATATATTTGATTTAAGTAGAAAAGGTAATGTAAAAGAAATTGAAATAGTACTGAAGTCAAAAAAAGTAAAAGTAGATACTTTAGATTATAAAGGCTTTAGTCCGTTGATTTTAGCCGTATATAATGGACAATTAGATACGGTCGATTTTTTACTGAAACATAAGGCAAATCCGGATATACAAGATAAATCTGGTAATACGGCACTTATGGGAGCTTGTTTTAAGGGGTATTTACAAGCTATTTGTTTACTTATTGCTCAGGGAGCTGATATTAATATAAAAAACTATGGGGGAGCCACTGCTTTGATTTATGCAGCAACCTTTGGACATAAAGATATTGTAGTAGAATTACTCAAATATGAAGCAGATCCAACAATCCAAGATGATAGAGGCAATACTGCAGAAGATCATGCCCGTATGCAAGGTAATCAAGAAATACTAGAAGTGTTGTCGACGATAACAGAAAAGGCAGAAAATTAATTCTTTGAAGATTGGTATAATAATCCTAGCTTTGTCATCTTAGACTTAGATTTTAAAAAATATCCATCCTAACCTTCCTTCAAAGAAAGGAGTAAAAGTCTCCCTTTGAAGGGGAATTTAGAGGGATGTTAATGGTAAATCTAAAAATTAAATAAAACATGTAAGATGACAAAGCAGGAATAAATATCTTGGGACATTATTAATTATATATGCTTATGAATCCTGCCGAAGAATATATTCTTAAACAACCAGAACCTTTTAGGGCAATGTTGTTGCATCTGCAAGTAATTATAGAAACAACAGTTACCTCTGTAGAATTAAAATACAAATATAAAATACCATTTTATTATATAGGTAATCGACCTTTTTGTTACCTAAATAAAACTAAAAAATATGTAGATGTTGGTTTTTTGCAAGCAAATAAAATCAATATCCATCCCGATCATTTAATTGCCGATGGCAGAAAAATTGTAAAATCACTTCGATACCATAAACCCGAAGATGTTCAGGATTTGGTACTTGTTGATATTCTCAAAGAAATTAAAGCCCTGTACTCTGTATAAATAAGTTTAAAAAACTTTAAAAATCCCCCCAAAAGTGATGTTTTGTTGCGAGAAAAAGAAATGTTGCTTGGCTTTATCTGCACTATCTCCTGTTGTTCGTATATCAGGAAGGTTTATAAATCCAGCTTTGAGTTCAGTTTGAATAAAAAAGTATTTAAAAAACGTTATATTAATACCTCCTTTGATCGATACACCGTATCCGGCAAGATGAAATTCATCATGCCTTTCTTTTCCCAGAATTTTAGCATTTGTTTTAGGGATAAGTACCCCTGCACCAACACCTTCGGTTAGATTAATCTGTATTTTATCAGGGTTTAATCCAATATAATCCCCTAAATTATCTACACGTGCAACTTCTAAATTAATAAAATTTAAACCATCTGTATGTTCAAAAGAAACAAACTCTTCAGATAAAATAGTATCTGTATTATTGTACACACCATTAAAAGAAGTAACACCTTCGTTTTGTGAAGTAAGATTGATATCTCCGGATACTTTTGCGGTTTGAAACTGAGTTACCACATATTTCATGTGATCCAATCCTATAGAAGCATTCCAGTTATCATGAAAATAATACCCCAATCTTGCATTGGTTTGCGGTATAGTCATATTGCCTGGGTTTAAGTATTTGTCATACCCTACAGGTTTGGCGACTTTATCTTTTGCTCTTGCATTTTGAACTGTAAAATCGTAATTATCTCCATAAAAATGGATGTCCGAACTACTGTATTGAGAAACATTCCAACCCCAATAAAAATAAATTTTCCCTTTGTTTTTAGTTTTTTCCTTGGTTTTACCTATAGAATCAGACTCAGTATTATCTTGTTGCGCTATTGTTTTGTATTTTCCTGCTATTAATAAAAGGAAAATTAAAATGGTACTTTTTTTCAACACAAAAAATTAAAGGTTAATTACAGTTTGTCTAATTGCTACCAGATTACTTAATAGTTTTTCAAGATAGTCCAGGTGCAGCATATTTGCGCCATCACTTTTGGCATTAGCAGGATCAAAATGTGTTTCTATAAATAAACCATCTACACCAGTAACGATACCAGCACGAGCTATAGTTTCAATCATATCCGGTCTGCCACCGGTTACTCCACTAGATTGATTTGGTTGTTGTAAAGAGTGTGTTACATCCAGAATAGTAGTTGCATATTGTTTCATTGTAGGAATCCCTCTAAAGTCGACAATCATGTCCTGATAACCAAACATAGTACCACGATCTGTTATCATAGCATTATTGTTACCACTGTCTTTTACTTTTTTTACAGCATGTTGCATTGCCTCAGGACTCATAAATTGTCCTTTTTTAAGGTTTATTGTTTTGCCTGTTTTTGCTGCGGCAACTACAAGATCTGTTTGGCGTACTAAAAATGCAGGAATTTGTAAAATATCCACATACTCAGCAGCAAGTGCGGCATCTTCATTTTCATGAATATCCGTAACTGTTGGTATTTCAAAAGTTTCTCCAACTTTACGTAATATTTTTAAAGCCTTTTCATTACCAATTCCTGTAAAACTATCAATACGACTACGATTAGCTTTCTTAAAAGATCCCTTAAAAACATAAGGTATTTTAAGATTAGAGGTAATAGTAACTACTTTTTCTGCGATACGTAATGCCATTTCTTCTCCTTCGATAGCACAAGGCCCTGCTAAAAGAAAAAAATTGTTTGCATCAAGATTTTTGAGGTTTTTTATTTCAGAAAGATCCATACGGGTTTTTTAATGGGGCAAATATATACCATATTAAGGATTCAAAAGAAAGAATTAATAGTAAAAGTACGTTAAATTTGGTACGAAACTTGATAAATTTCCTTTTTTTGGAATACTCATACTTTATAGATGAAAAAAATACTTCTTATTATTTTAATGATTAATGTGTTTAATACTTATGCACAGACTAATGTAAATACAATTAGCACAAAAAATATGTTTACAGCAAATGTAATAATGCCTGGAATACATTATGAAATAGGATTAACCTCAAAAACTTCAATAAAACTAGGCCTGACTACGGGGTTTTCTTGGGTTTATAGTAGTGCTAATGGGTCAGAATATGGGGTTTTTCCTTCTTTTGAAGGAGCGTATCGCTATTATTACAATTTTGAAAGAAGAAAACGTAAAGGGAAACGAACGGATAATAACTCTGGAAATTATATAGCAATATCTTCTTATGTAACTTCTGGAGACCCTTTAATTGGGGATTTGGAATCTAGATTAGATTATAACGGAGTAGTAGGTCCTGTATGGGGGGTGCAGAGAACCTATAAATCAAAACTTAATTGGAATCTGGCGCTAGGTATGGGGTATGGCTTTAATGAGGAGAATACTTATATATCACCAATAGTTAATTTTTCTATAGGTTGGGTATTTGGAAAAGACAGCAATTAAGTGGTAATTAAATTGAAAATGAATATTTTAACGGTGTTTATGCAGGTTTGATATTATGAAAATGTGAAGCTTTTTTAATAATTAAATTTTAGTATACAACCTGTCAAAATATAACTTACCTTTGCAGCCTTAAAAATGAGGCGTTTATGACAGCTATAAAAAATATTGCGATAATTGCTCACGTAGATCACGGTAAAACTACGTTGGTAGATAAAATTATGTACCATTGCCAATTATTTCGTGAAAATGAAAACACAGGCGATTTAATTTTGGATAACAATGACCTGGAGCGAGAAAGAGGTATTACGATTACTTCAAAAAACGTTTCGGTTATTTATAAAGGAACAAAAATCAATATTATTGATACTCCTGGTCACGCTGATTTTGGTGGCGAAGTAGAGCGTGTATTAAATATGGCAGATGGAGTGCTACTTTTGGTAGATGCATTTGAAGGGCCAATGCCACAAACCCGTTTTGTTTTGCAAAAAGCAATTAACCTTGGGTTAAAACCTTGTGTGGTAGTAAATAAAGTAGATAAAGAAAACTGTACTCCAGAGGAGGTTCATGAAAAAGTGTTTGATTTAATGTTTGAATTAGGCGCAGAAGAGTGGCAGTTAGATTTTCCAACAGTATATGGTTCTGCCAAAAATAACTGGATGAGCGATGACTGGAGAAACGAGACAGATAATATAGAACCTTTATTAGATATGGTGATTGCGCATATACCAGCACCAAAAATAGAAGAAGGTACACCACAAATGTTAATTACTTCCTTAGATTTTTCTTCTTTTACAGGACGTATCGCTATCGGACGCTTACAAAGAGGGACTTTGGTAGAAGGAATGCAGGTTTCTTTGGTGAAACGGGACGGGTCTATAAAAAAATCAAGAATAAAAGAACTACATACTTTCGAAGGTTTAGGAAGAATGAAAGTAGAAAAAGTAGAAGCAGGAGATATCTGTGCTTTGGTAGGATTAGAAGGTTTTGAAATAGGGGATACTGTTGCAGATATAGAAAACCCGGAAGGATTAAAAACCATTGCTATTGATGAGCCAACAATGAGTATGTTGTTTACAATTAATGATTCTCCTTTCTTTGGTAAAGATGGAAAATTTGTAACATCCAGACATATTAAAGAAAGACTGGCAAAAGAACTGGAGAAAAACCTAGCACTTAGAGTTAATAGTACAGATAGTGCAGATAAGTTTATCGTATTTGGTAGAGGAGTACTACATTTATCTGTCCTAATCGAAACCATGCGCCGTGAAGGATACGAATTACAAATTGGACAACCACAAGTAATTATCAAAGAAATAGATGGTGTTAAGTGTGAGCCAATTGAAGAATTAACCATTGATTTACCAGAAAATGTATCTGGTAAAGCAGTAGAAATGGTAACCTTGCGTAAAGGGGAAATGCTTAGTATGGAAGCTAAAGGAGATCGTATGGTTTGCCAATTTATGATCCCATCCAGAGGTATTATAGGTTTAAGAAATCAATTACTAACTGCTACAGCAGGTGAGGCTATTATGGCACACCGTTTTAAAGAGTATCAGCCGCTTAAAGGAAATATTCCTGGACGTATTAATGGTTCTTTAGTTTCTATGGAAAAAGGATCGGCGATACCATATTCTATCGATAAATTACAAGACAGAGGAAAATTCTTTGTAGATCCGGGAGAGGATATCTATGAAGGACAGGTTATCGGAGAAAATTCTCGTGGAGATGATATGACGGTAAATATTACCAAAACAAAAAAATTATCAAACGTACGTTCTTCTGGAGCAGATGATAAAGCTAAAATTATACCAGCAATTAAGTTTTCATTAGAAGAAGCTTTAGAATATATTCAAAAAGATGAGTATGTAGAGGTAACTCCAAATCATTTAAGATTAAGAAAAGTATTTCTTACCGAAGTAGAACGAAAAAGAAATAAGATCGTATAAAACTTTTTGTATTACATTAATAAATAACCCCAGAGAATATTTTTCTTCGGGGTTATTATTTTTTATAAATAACCGAAGTCTTAAAAATAAGTATTGTAGAGGTATGGTCAAGCTTATTAAAATAAAAATCCCGAGGCTAGCTCAGGATTTTTCGTCGAAATTTTGGGGTATGCGATTGGGGTATTCAATATTTTTGGGTAAAAGTATTTTTATAATTAGAAATCTTTTTCAAAAGTAAGAATATTTTTAGACGAAAACTAATAAAAAGCAATAAATTATCGGTAAAAAACCATTTACTTCGACAAAATACGTAAAAAACTTTGTTTTGTTGAGGGGTTTGCTTTATTCTTTTATGGTATTTCTATTTTCAACTTACCTTAAGCCTGAATAATGTAATAGATTTTTTTGTACAAGTTGGGTTTAAAATAGTTTCTGTATTTTTATTTCTGTAATAAATGGGTATTAGTACCCAGAAACTGGCTCTCAGGTTTTCTTTGAGGTTACTAGTTGCTTTATGTAGGCATTCGTGCCAAAATAAATTTTAAATAAAAACAATGGAAAAAAGTTTGCAGTGGTCAGAATTTATGAAAGTAGATATACGGGTTGGTACTATACTAAATGTCGAAGTTTTTGAAGAAGCACGAAACCCGGCATATAAAATGATTATTGATTTTGGAGAGTTGGGACATAAAAAAACTTCAGCACAAATAACAAAGCTGTACGATTTAAAAAGACTTATAGGTAAACAAGTCGTGGCAGTGGTAAATTTTCCGCCAAAACAAATAGCAAACATAATGAGTGAATGCTTGGTGTTGGGGGCAGTAGGCGAAAATAAAGAGGTAACATTGCTTACCCCGGATGTAAAAGTCAAAAATGGATTAAGAATAGGGTAACTGTTGGCATTACAGGCTTGTTCTCAAATTACATGTTTATTTTTTACCCTTTTCTTTGTACTACTTCAAAAACTTTATTGCCATCACATTTTAAAGTTTTTGAAGGATACTTAAGCAATAAGGCATAATCATGAGTTGCCATAAGTATAGTGTTGCCATTTTTATTGATGTCTCTAAGCACTTCCATAACTTCAACTGAAGTTTGCGGGTCCAGATTTCCTGTAGGCTCATCTGCTAGTATTAATTCGGGATCGTTAAGCAATGCTCTGGCAATAGCAATACGTTGTTGTTCTCCTCCGGATAATTGATAAGGAAATTTAAGACCTTTAGATTTCATGCCCACTTTATCTAATACATCATTGATCTTGCTATCCATTCCTTTTTCATCTGTCCAACCTGTCGCTTTAAGAACAAATAAAAGGTTGTTTTTGACCGTTCTGTCGTTTAAGAGTTTAAAATCTTGAAAAACAATCCCCAGTTTTCTTCGTAAAAAAGGAATCTGACTTTCCTTAAGTGTAGGCAGATCAAAATCTACAATGCTGCCCTCTCCCTTTAATAAAGGAATATCGCCATACAGAGTTTTCATAAAACTACTTTTTCCGGTTCCGGTTTTACCAATAAGATATACAAAATCGCCTTTGTTTACCTCAACATTGACATCAGAAAGAATAAGACTTTCACGTTGATAGATAGAAGCATTTTTAAGGGTTAATACCGTATTGGACATAGTTTTTATTCTGAATTAATAGTATTTGGTAAATGTAAAAAGTTTTTGGTTAAAAAAAATAAGGTAAAAGCAATAGTTTTGGTTTGTATAAACAAATAATACCATTTTAACTTTGAAATAGCACTAATAAATTATTTCTTTTTCATCTATTCTTTGTTAAAAAAATATAACAGTAACTACAGCTATGCTTGATGCCAGATCAAGTCTGGCACAAGCTTTTTGCCTTGAATACTTAAAAAATAAATTCAATTTCTATACGCACTATTTCAAAGTTAAAATGGTATAACAAGGATTTATTAAAAATATTTTAAAATTTTAATATTCATAAAGAATTCATAATTATGAATGATCTATATAATTAACTTTATGATCTTTCGTTATTAAATTGAAGATTAGGGTATCTTTAACACAAAATTTATTCGCGGGAAACGATATTTACTTTAAATTAAAATAAAGATTGGTTAAACCAATAAATAAGGCTGCCAGGAAGCATTTTTGATACAATTTCAAATTTTCTTTTTTATGTTTTATGTATTGTTTTACAGGGTCTTACAACATATTCTTATGAGACACATCATTTCGATGCTTTTTGTAATTGTTTTGTGTGCACAAGTATCTGCACAGCAATCTGCAATATATACTAATGAGTTGGTACTGTATAATCAGGCGTTAGAATTATATAATAACAAACAATTTTTGGCAGCACAAAATCTTTTTGATAAAGTAAAAAACACTTCAAATGATGAAAATATAGATGCAGATTGCACCTATTATATAGCTAATTGTGCCGTATGGCTAAATCAAAAAGATGCAGATCAGCTCTTAGAGAATTTTGTAGTGCAATATCCAACCAGCATAAAACGTAATGCAGCATATCTGGACGCAGCAACGTATTATTTTGATAACGGTAAATACGCCTATGCACGTAAATGGTATGATAAAGTAGATATAAGTAATTTAAGCCGAAACGAAAAAGAAAAATATAACTTCAACAATGGATACGCATATTTTAAAATTCAACGATTTAATGAAGCTAAGAAATTTTTAAATCAGGTAGAAGATTCTCCAGAGTATAGTGCCAAAGCAAAATATTATTTAGGATTTATAGCCTATGAAGGAGATAATTATCAAGAAGCAGATAAGTTATTTGATGAAGTAAAGGATCTGGACCAATACAATAAAAACTTATCCTATTTTCAAAGCGATATGAATTTTAAATCCGGTAATTTTCAGGAAGCTATAAACGAAGGATTGACGCAATTACCAAACTCTAAACCCTCAGAGAAATCAGAGCTAAATAAAATCATAGGAGAAAGCTATTTTAATCTTGGAAAATACGACAAAGCAATCCCGTACTTAAAAGAGTATAAAGGTCGAAAAGGAAAGTGGAACAATACAGACTATTACTTACTTGGGTATGCATATTATAAACAAGGGGATTATCAAAATGCCATTTCAGAGTTTAATAAAATTGTAGGGGGCAACAATGCTACTGCCCAAAATGCATACTACCACCTGGCAGAATCCTATCTTAAAACAGATCAAAAACAACAAGCCTTGCATGCTTTTAAAAATGCTTCAGAAATGGATTATGAAGCTGAAATTAAGGAAGATGCTACCTATAATTACGCAAAATTAAGTTATGAAATAGGCAATTCATATCAAAGTGCACCAAAAGTATTGCTTCAATATCTGGATCAATATCCAAATACAGAATTTGAAGAAGAAATTAAAGAATTGCTAATAAGCTCCTATATAACTTCCAAGAACTATAAAGAAGCTATGGATCTGCTAGAAGGAAGCAGGAATTTTGCAGATAAAGAAGTGTATCAAAAAGTAGCCTTTTACCGGGGAATTGAGTTGTATAATGAAATGCAATACGAAGAGGCAATATCTTATTTTGATAAATCTTTAAAAGAACAGGTAAATCCTAAATTTACAGCCAAAGCAATTTATTGGAAAGCAGAAAGTGAGTATTTACTAAATAATTTTGAAGACGCTCTAATTGGTTTTAAACAATTTTATGAAAGTCAGGAATCTTCTATAACTGCAGAGTTTGAAAACATAGATTATAATCTGGGATATACCTATTTTAAATTAAAACAATACCCACAGGCAGCCAAACATTTTGAAACCTACTCTAAAAAAGAAAATATAGAGGATGCCAGAAAATCAGATACCTACCTAAGATTAGGGGATAGCCATTTTATATCGAGTAAATACTGGCCAGCAATGGAAGCCTATAATCTGGCGATCAAACAAAATGGAGCAGATGCAGATTATGCACATTATCAAAAAGCAATTAGTTATGGTTTCGTAAATAAACAGGACAAAAAGATAGAAGATTTAGAAATGTTTTTAAAAACATATACGAGATCTGCATATAGAGATGATGCCATGTTCTCTTTGGGAGACGTATATGTGTCAGAAAATAAAACAGAAAAAGGGATAGAATCTTACGATCGTTTAATTAGGGATATGCCCAGAAGTTCTTATGTGCCAAAAGCATTGCTAAAACAAGGTTTGGTTTATTATAATGCTAATAATGGCGATAAAGCACTATCAAAATTTAAGAAAGTAGTTGCAGAATATCCGGGTACAGACGAGGCAATCCAGGCAGTAAATACCGCAAGATTGATTTATGTAGATCTGGGAAGAACAGACGAGTATGCATCCTGGGTAAAAGGACTAAGCTTTATAGATGTTACCGATGCTGATCTGGATAATACCTCTTTTGAAGCAGCAGAAAAACAATTTTTGGAAAATAAAGAAAGTGCCGCAATTAATGGTTTTGAAAAATATTTAAGTGAATTTCCTAACGGGTTACATGTACTAAAAAGCCATTTTTATGCAGCACAATTATATTTTAAAAAAGGGGATAAAGATGCGGCAACACCACATTATGAATATGTATTGCAACAAGATCGAACCGAATTTACCGAGCAAACATTGGCAAGATTATCTCAAATATATCTGGAAAACCGTAATTACCAAAAAGCAATCCCGGTATTAGAGCGCTTAGAAACCGATGCAGACTATCCTCAAAATATAATTTTTGCACAATCCAATTTGATGAAATCCTATTACCAACTAGTAAATTATCAAAAAACGATAGAATATGCAGATAAAGTTTTGGAGAACCCTAAAATCCAAAAAGATGTAAAAAGTGATGCCAAGATTTTTACCGCAAGAGCCGCTTTTAAAACCTTAGATATGCAACGTGCCAAAAAAGCGTATGCAGAAGTGCAAAAAATAGCAACAGGAGAGTTGGCAGCAGAAGCATTGTATTATGATGCATATTTTAAAAATCAAGATGGAGATTATAAAGTATCTAATGAAACCGTACAAAAGTTGTCTAAAAATTTTCCGGGGTATCGATTATATGGTTCTAAAGGATTGGTATTAATGGCAAAAAACTTTTACGGACTTAAAGATGCATATCAGGCAACCTACATTTTAGAGAGTGTAATTAAAAACTTTACCGATTATCCAGATGTAGTTTTGGAAGCAGAAATAGAACTTAAAGCTATTAAAGCCCAAGAAGCAAAAACAAATTCATCTATCCAAACCGAGCAATAGTAATTCGATACCAAACAAGCTATATTATATGTTTATATACTTTAAAAAGATTAAACTTTTTTCTTCAAATAAATTTCAAAAATCTATAATAGCATTCTTATGCACAGGTTTAGTATGTACTGTTGCGATAGCGCAAGAAAAAGAAACCCTGGATACAGAACGGGTAGTTATTGTTAAGACATATACACCAACAATTAGCGATGCATTCAAAATAAAATCAACCCCGGTTGAAAACGATTCTGTAACGCAACAAAAAAAACAAATACGATATAGTATTTTCTCGGTTCCGGTAGCATCTACATATACACCAGAAAAAGGGAAGGCTGCAAATATTGACAGACCCAAACCAATAGAAATTTATGATAACTATGCTACATTAGGATTTGGTAACTATACATCTGTTCTTGCAGAGTTTTATAGTAATTTTCAAGTAAACCGATCTGATAATGTAGGGGTTTATTTACATCACAACTCCTCTCAGGGAGGTATAAAAGACGTAAAATTAGACGACAAGTTTTATAATACTTTTCTGGATCTTAATTACACCTCCAGAACCAGAGATTATACATACGGGATAGAAGCAGGAGCAGAACACCAACTATATAATTGGTATGGCTTACCCAAAAATCCTGTTTTAACTCAGGGGCAAATAGATGCAATAGATCCACAACAAAGTTATTTTGGAGCAAAATTAGGAGGAAAACTTCAGTTTGATGATCTTTATTTTAAGAATGCATCTTTAAATTACCGGTTTTTTGGGGATGCTTTTAGTTCTAGAGAGCATCATTTAATAGCAAAACCTACTTTTGAATTTGAGATGGGGGATAATTTAATTACAACCAATTTTATAGTAGATTACCTTAAAGGAAGATTTGAAAGAAGTCTCGATTTAGGGCTCCAAACCCCAAATCAATATGGGTATTTGAATTTAGGAATTAATCCTGGTCTTATTATACTAAGAGATAATCTAACTCTTAATTTAGGGGCAATACTATATTATGGTGTAGATGAAAATGAAAAGAATGATTTGTTTATTTACCCAAAAATTACAGCTTCGTATAGATTGTTGGACGAAACGGTTATTGCTTACGGAGGTATCGAAGGAGCATTAAAACAAAATACCTATAGAGATGCAGTGCAAAATAACCCTTTTGTATCTCCAACATTAGCTATATCACCAACCAGCACGCTGTATGATGCTTATATAGGATTAAAAGGAAAAGTATCAGATGTGGTAAGTTATAATGTTAGAGGGAGTTATGTTTCAGAAGATAAAAAACCTTTGTTCGTTAATAACACCAGATCTGTTCTGGGATTGGAAGGATATGATTATGGAAACTCGTTTGCATACCGGTACGATGATGTAAATACTATAAAAGGATATGGAGAATTAAATTTTGAAATCAGTAAAAAGTTTAAATTAGGAGTTTCCGGAGAGTATTTTAACTATAGTTTAGAAAAGGAACAAGAAGCCTGGAACTTGCCAGAAACCAAAGCTTCCGTTTTTATGGATTATCAAATTAATACCCAATGGTTTGCCGGGGCACAGTTGTTTTATGTAGGAGAACGAAAAGATATAAATAACGAGCTTTTTATACTACCTTCAATTTCTGAAACAGCCCTTACATTAGATTCTTATTTGGATGCCAATGTAAATCTTGGATATCGTTTAAATGATCAACTCTCCTTTTTTATAAAGGGAAATAACCTGTTAGGTGAAAATTATGAACGTTGGGTTAATTTTCCGGTTCAGGGCATACAAGTATTAGGAGGTGTTACCTATAAGTTTGATTATTAGTGTTTTTGTGATTTTATTAGTAGCCAATCATATATTTTTTGTAACTATGAAATAAAATCATAGATATGAAGAGCAGCATACTTCTTATTGTCATGTTATTTTCGTGTAGCATATTTTCTCAGGACAACTTTAAACTTTATTATGAAGAAACACAAACAGGATATACAATATTTGCAGATAATGGGGAGTTTAGTCCCGTTTCTGCAAAAATAAATTTCAGGTTAGAAAACCTAACTTCCAGCAACGGTAACGATAAGGTTTTTGTGGTTCCGGCAAAAACAGAAAGGTATATCATTACAAACCTAAATGTAGGAGATAGAAAGAAACGCATAAAATTTGGTTACGAATCGACCTATAACCATGGGGATCATAATCAAAAAAAGTACGATACTAATTTTAAATATTACTTGCCTTTTCAAAAAGGAGCCGAATATTGGTTATCACAAGGATATAACGGTTCTGTTTCGCATCAAAATGAAAATGCTTTAGATTTTAAAATGCCAATTGGCACCAAAATATACGCAGCAAGAGGTGGAGTAGTTGTAGATGTAGAAGAAAGCTTTAATAAAAGTTGTACTACAGGGGATTGTGCTAAGTATAATAATTTTATTTTGGTATATCATACCGATGGAACCTTTGCAGAATATACGCATATTAAAAAAAACGGAGCAGAAGTAAAGATAGGAGACGAGGTAAAAATAGGACAGTTTATAGGATATAGCGGAGATGTAGGTTGGGCTACAGGACCGCATTTGCATTTTATAGTGTTTTTTCAAAGATTAAAAACCAGAGAAACCTTAAAAACAAAGTTTTTGGTCGACACCGGAAAAAAAGCAATTTCGCTAATAGAAAAAGAAAAATATCTTCGGGATTACTAATTCTTATACATGGTTAAATGGGTATTATACCCCTGTTTTCAGTATATAGTTTTCATGGTTTACTGTGTTTTGCAGACATACAAAGCCCTATATCTTGCACAGTATTAAGAAACACTTATTATAATCATTTTTAATACTATATACAGATGAAAAAAATTAATATATCTACCTATGTCACTACATTTATTTTACTTTTTGTTTTAGCGGTAATATGCAGTTTGATTGGATATGCCAATGATAAAGGAACACTTGTTTTTACTCCAACCACAGAATTTTTGATGAAATTACATTCGATGTTTAAGTTTCCGGCAGATATTACAGGATACTCTGGATTTACAAAAAACATATATGGCATCGTAGCAGGTATAACCCTTAGTGTATTGCTATACTCTTTTGCATTTGAGCGTTTTATTTTTTGTCTAAAAAGTTTGAAGAAATAGATTAGTTCAAAGATAAATACTACACTTTTTTAGAAGCAACCGTTTTATTAACAGGAAAAAAATAAAATAGATGTAATATTATTTTCATAGTTATTTGTGGCAAAGTATTTGTGGTTGTAATTTTTGTTATACACACTTCATTTTAAAGGGGATAACTATGAAAACGAAATCATTACCATTACTTTTTCTACTAACGTTGTTTAGCTTCTCTACTGTTTTTGGACAGTATGAGATAAAAATAAACGCTTTTGTTTTAGATAAAGAAACCCAAGAGCCAATATCGTATGTTAATGTAGGATTTTTAGGCAAAGGAATCGGAACAGTAACCAACAAAAGTGGAAGGTTTTATCTGCAATATGACGAGAATAAGATTGCAGATAGCGATAGGTTTCAAATATCTTGTATAGGATATGAACCCTTGGTAATAACACAAAAACAGCTATTTGATACTTTAGAGAATAGTAATACGATTTCCTTAAAGCAATTGGTATACAATACAAAAGAAACATCTACATCTATAGAGAATAGTGTTAAAGACTCTATAGGATATGCATCTTATCATTCTAATCTATTGGCATATTGGAAAGATAATAAAACACCGGGAGGAGAGATTGCTTCCTTTATCAAAGTAAGAAAAAAGAATACTAAACTAGATAATCTTAAATTTTATATAGCAGAAAATACAACAGATAGTATAGTAGTTCGAGTTAACTTTTATAACATAAAAGGCAAAAGACCAGAGAACAATTTTTTGGAAAGAGCTATTTATCATACAATCACGAATAAAAAAGGAGAAGAAATTATAGACGTATCCCGATATAATATAAAAGTAGATAAAGATTTTATAGCCAGTATAGAATTGGTAAAAGTATATGGCGAGGATATGCAATTTGCAGTTAGTGCAGGTAAAGGAGGATATTCATTTTTGAGATATACAAGCCAGGATAAATGGGAAGAACGTAAAGGAGTTGGTGTCGCCTTTAAAATAGATGTTACCTATCCGGCAGCAGATCAGTTAGAAAAACGTCAAAAACCGGAAGATATAGTATTATATTGGGATACTTCTCTGTCTATGCAACATAGAAATATAGATAAAGATCTACTATTTCTTAAAGAATATATATCTACTTTAAAAAATACTACTATCGTCGTAGTGCCATTTTCTAATAAAACAGGAGAACGAAAACAATTTATAGTAAAAAATGGAGATAGTAAAGATCTGCTTCAAATGCTGGCAGAGTTAAAATATGATGGAGGTAGTAATTTTTCTGACTTATTTAAAGAAACCGATAAACCAGATCAATATCTCGTTTTTACAGATGGATATGATACCTATGGTAATCATGAGTTTATGTATGGTACCCCGGTTTTCTATATTAATAGTAAAGAAAAAGCCAATGATGTAGCATTGCAAGAAGGAGGCTTTTCTAGTGAAGGTTATTATATTAATTTATCCAATACAACTACGCAAAAAGCAGTAACACTAATTAATTATGATCTAAAAGATAGTGTAGTATATGCAACAAATCAAAATATAGAATTAGTTTCAGGAACAGTATACTCAGACAAAATACCAGTACAAGGATGTAAAGTAATCGTAAAAGGAACACTTACCGAGGCCATCACTGACAAAGAAGGGAAATTTTCACTTCCTGTAGATACCAATCAGATGTTATCTTTTCAACATTTTAATATGATAAGTAAAGACATAATTTATGATGGGTCAAAAAATATATCCGTAAAATTAAATCCTAAATATGTAAATCTTAGCGAAGTTAATTTAAGAGTGAAAAAGAGAAAACTTAAAGAGAAAGACCCATATTATTATGAGCGTAAAGCTGCATTTGGAGAACAGATATTTACTAAAGAGGAACTTCCTAAAAATGTTGAGCATCTATCAGACCTTATTAGAAGAACTTTATTTAAGGTGAATGTAATTGGGTTTGGATTAGGTGCAGAATTTGTGTCTAGAAGGTCTCGTTCTTCAATATTTAGTGATAATCCCGGAGGGGATAAAGTATTATTTGTTGTTGATAATAATCCACAATCTCAACCACCAATATTTTTACAACCTAGTCAGATTGAAACTATTTACTTTATGCCTGCAAGGACTGCCTCTATTCAATATGGTGGAAGAGGTAATAATGGTGCTATAGTCATTAATACTACATATGGCTATAAAATAGATGATAACTATGTAAACCCTCTTCTGGTTGTAGGTAATGACTATAAAGAATCTACCTTTTTATTGGATAACAATCAAAATAGACCAGAATATGTTAATGTGTTATGGAACAGCACTACTTATAGCAGTGCTTTAGAAACCTATTATGAGCTTAGAAAAAAACATAAGAACAGAATTCCTTTTTATGTGTATTGTGCAGCCTATTTTAAGCAGTGGGATAAAGAGTTTTCAAAACAGATAATTTCTAATGTAGCAGAAATAGCAAATGATAATTATGGAGCACTTAGAACATTAGCATTTTTATTAGAAGAAAATAAGGACATACATAAAGCAACTGTAGTATACGAAAAGCTACTGGAATTAAAACCAGAATATGCACAATCTTATCTGGATATAGCTCGTATCTATAAAGAAAACAAAGAATATGAAAAAGCATTTAATATTTATAAAAAAATACTGCAAGATCATAAAGAAGAAACAGAATTTGTAGAAGTACGAAAACAAGCAGAATCAGAGCTAAGGCATTTATTAAATCATCATCGCTCTCACGTATCTTATACAGATATATCTAAAGAGTTTTTAACCGTAAAAAGTGTTCCTGTTCGTATTGTTTTTGATTGGAACGATCCTCAGGCAGAGTTCGAGTTTCAATTTGTAAATCCAGAAAAGAAATATGAAAAATGGACACACCGTTTTGAAGAAAATAAAGAATTGTTTCAAAAAGAAACTAAGTATGGTGTAGTTTCCAAAGAATTTGTGGTAGACGAATCTATGTTAGGGGAGTGGATCATTAATGTACAGTCTTTTGAAGAAGAATCGAAGCAGAATCCCGCTTTTATGAAATATACTATATATAGAAATTATGGATTGGCAGAGGAAACCAAAACTGTGAAATTTATAAAATTATACACACAAAAAGAAAAAGTTACTTTAGATAAGTTTAGCATCTAGACTATCTTTATTAAGTTATATTGTTTTATTTCAAACCTCACAGGTCTTTTTTAAGACCCTGTGAGGTTTTTTGTATCCAAAAACCCTTTTGTTTTCAGAATGTTAAGAGCATCTTTTTTTAGTCCCGATTTTGTTATCTTTCCTGATTAAATCAAAAACAACCGTATTATGATCAAAAAAATACTAGCTATAACGTGTCTTACAGTGCTTTTTACAGCCTGTAAAAATGATACAAAAACAACAAGAGAGCCTGTAGATGAGGTTGCTGTTAGCGATCGGTTTAATGAAATGCTGGATGCCTATTATGAAGAGAGTTTACAGCTTAATCCTGTGCAAGCAACATTTACAGGAGATAACAGATTTAACGATCAATTTCCTAATCCTTTAGCAAAAGAAACCGTAAATAAGTATAAAGCATATTATAAAAAATATAAAGAACAATTAGCACAGTTTGAAGACTCTACACTTTCGGATAGTGAAAAAATGACCAAAGCTATCCTTAATTGGGAGTGTGACAGGAATCTGGAAGGGTTTCAATTTAAAAAAGAGTACTTTCCTATCGATCAAATGTGGTCGATTAATTTAGTAGCAGGACAATTAGCAAGTGGGGCTGGTGCGCAACCTTTTAAAACCGTACAAGATTATAACAATTGGCTAAAACGATTAGATGGTTATGTGGATTGGATGACCTCTGCCAAAGCAAAAATGAAAGAAGGTATGGCAGCAGGGTATGTATTACCAAAATCGTTGATAGTAAAAGTGCTACCCCAATTAGAGGCATTAACTGTAGAAGATTTGGATACACACCTTTTTTATACACCAGTAAAGAATTTTCCTGAAATTTTTTCTGGAGAAGATAAAAAACAGATAACCGAAGCATATAGCAAAATGGTGACAGAAAAAATTATTCCTGCATATAAAGAGTTGCATCAATTTATGAGTACAGAGTATATGGATGCTGGTAGAGAGACCTCAGGAATCGAAGGGATACCTAACGGAAAAGAATTCTATCAATATCAAATAAAGCTATATACCACAACAGATATGACAGCAGAGCAAATACATGAGCTAGGGCTTTCTGAAGTAGCCAGAATCTCTGCAGAGATGGAGAAGGTAAAAGAGCAAGTTGGATATACCGGAGACTTAAAATCATTTTTTGATCATGTGCGCAATAAAAAAGAATTAATGCCTTTTACAGACCCACAACAAGTAATCAATAATTTTAATGCGATACATGATCGTATGAAACCACAAATAGATAAACTGTTTGATAAAAAACCGAAGACATTATTTGAGGTTCGCCGTACAGAAGCATTTCGGGAAAATTCTGCCAGTGCAGAATATAATTCCGGATCACTGGATGGTACACGACCAGGTATTTTTTATACCCCAATACCAGACGTAAAAAAATATAATGTATATAGTGACGAGTCTTTGTTTTTGCATGAAGCCATACCAGGACATCATTATCAAACATCCTTAACCCAGGAAAGTACAGAGTTGCCTAAGTTTAGAAAAACACTTTGGTATAGCGGTTATGGCGAAGGTTGGGCATTGTATAGTGAATCGTTAGGTAAAGAATTGGGGTTATATACCGATCCTTACCAGTATTTTGGTACTTTGGGAGCAGAAATGCATCGTGCAATTCGTCTTGTTGTAGATACAGGATTACACTCAAAAGGATGGACCAGAGAACAAGCAATACAATACTCTCTGGATAATGAAGCAGAATCCGAAGCAGGAATAATTTCTGAGATCGAACGATATATGGCAAATCCGGGGCAAGCATTATCCTATAAAATCGGACAGTTAAAAATAAGGGAATTAAGAACCAAGGCAGAAAAAGAATTGGGGGATGCATTTGATATTCGCCAATTTCATAATCAGATACTAGAAACAGGTTGTGTGCCTTTGGCATTATTAGAAGATAAAATCAATGTCTGGATCGCAAGTAATAAATAAACGATACCCTTTTTTAAAAGAACAGTGATTTTTAAAATAATATAGAGTAACCCTGTGGAGCTGGCTTCGCAGGGTTTTTAGTTTATAGCCTTTTGGATATGATGATTATTAAAGAATGGCTTCTGATTTATTAATGAAATATAAAAATTTTGTTAATGTTTAAAAAGCAGAATTAAAAAACTAGGGTGTTCAGGAAGTTAATTGTTGTTAGAAAAGAAATCAAGCTTTGTCATGTTGATATGAAATTTTTAATCTCATATAATTTACACCTTATATCAACACGATAGAAAAAACAACAAAAAAAAATATATGAAAATGTTTAAAAGCAAATTAATTATTAATGTATTAGTGGTTTTATTTACCATAAGTCTAACTAGCTGCAAAAAAGACGATGATGCCACTCCTCCAGTAGTAAATGTAGTATCGATTAAACTGGATAAATCTGGTGTTGATTTTGAAAAAGTAAAACAGGGAGATAGTAAACAGGTAGTTGTAAAAGTCACAAACAATTCTAAAGCAACTATCAAAAGTTTGTTGTCTAAGGCTACTATTTCTGGAGGAAGTGTAGGTGTTTCGTTTAAATTTTCTTCATTAGCACCGGGCAAATCCATAGATGTTCCTGTTAAATTTACTTCAAAAAAAACCACTAAACCAGGGGCTTATAAAGGTAAATTAGTTTTAACACCTTTAAATGGAAAATCAGTAGAAGTAAATTTGTCTGTTAATGTAATCAAAGCAGATGAAGAACCTGTTAAAGGTACAGTTATAGTGGATAAAAACTCTATTGACTTTGGAAGTTTGCCAAGGGGAACAGGAACAGGATCTATGAAAGAAGTAATTGTTAAATTAACCAATAATACAAATAAAACTTTAGAAGGACTTACCCAAAAGCTTTCTACTAAAGGTGTTGGTTCTGTAGAAGCGACCCTTGTTAACTTTTCTTCATTAGCACCGGGCAAATCTATAAACATTCCTGTCAAGTTTACCTCGGGAGATACAGATCCGGGTAGTTTTAAAGGCACGTTGACTTTAATACCATCTATAGGGAACCCTATTGAGATAAAACTTTCTGCTGCCGTAACTGCTTCTGGAACAGGAACAGGGCCTACTACGGGCAAGGTAATTGTTGATAAACAGTCTGTTGATTTCGGAAGCTTTTCAAAATCAGGATTAACAAAGACAGTAACTATTAGATTAACCAATAATACCAATAAGACCATTAACAGTATTAAGTTGGATTTCTCTACTGCAAGTAATAATGGATCTTCTTCTAGTAGTAGTACTCTTTCTGGCAGTGGTGCTTCTACTAACTCCAGAGTCTCTACTAATAATGGTTTTATAAAAATAGGTTCAAACTTTTCGCCTATAGAACCAGGGAAATCGTTATTAATAACCCTTGAATTTACTTCTGGTAAATCTGGAAAATTTGATGGTAAATTAACTTTAACCCCATCTGTAGGAGAACCTATTGATGTAGCTTTATCTTCTCTTGTGATGTAATACATATAATGTAGAGTTAATAAAAACAAGATAGATATCTACCAGGTAGGGCCTGCTTATTAAGCAGAATGACCAAAATAAAAATGATAAACAGATAAAAAAACTGATCGCTTGGATATAGATAGCAGGTTTGCAATCTATGCCGTATATGAGTAAGCGGTAAGTGTAAATATAAAAAAAACAGTTACAGACATAAGTTTGTAGCTGTTTTTTTTGTTTTATGATGAGTATGCTTTTTTGGTAAGTTAACCTGCCATATTATGGTATTACTATAAGTGGCTAGAATAACTATGGAACGGGAATTGTTTTTTATGTTTACAACCTCTGGTGGTTCGGACATGATAGGCAGGCTTGCAATTATAGTTTAGTATAAAGCAAAAAAAGCTATGTTCTGTTTTTGACTATTTAATATTACATTAAAATAACGGCTTCTTAAAAAATAGTATACCCAAAAATTAAAGATAAACTGTTATAATCAGATACCCAGTATACATAATCTCCAAGAATAGCTCTGCCAGATCCATATCTTATTTCCATACTGTATTTCTGATTATGATTATAGCCCATTCCAAAAGCAAAATTACCATTGGTTTTAATAGTAAGGTTTGTGCTGTTTTCAAAGTCAATTTTAGAGCTCATACTCAGATCAAAAGCGTATGATGCATTTATAAATATTTTAGAGCTATCATTTATAAAAAAATAATGTCTAACCCCTATTGGTAGTTCTATTGATTTATAATCTACATTTATTTTTTGCCCATCGATTATTTTATTTGTTTTATAATATTGATATGTTGGTTCTATTATCGCGGACCATTTGTTTTTGTTAAATGGCATTATAAACTCTGCCTCAACTCCAAATCTGAAACTTACTTTATTTCCAAAATTAATATTACTATTAGAAAGAATATTCCCTGTAGATAAAGAAGAGTTGTTTAAACCCGGTCTTATTGTTAAATTAAATAGATCTTTTTTTTGTGTTGTTTCAAAATTTATAAACTCAGAGCCACTACAGTCATTATATTTTACAAAGAAATTTACTAATTGCTTCTTTTCATAATCCAGTTTTTTTATTTCTTTTAAAGAAATATCCTTACATTTTAAATCCATTAATAGTTGTTGTCTAAACCTTGTGTTTTTCTCTATATAATTATCTTTGGCTTTATAACTTTTAAAAACTAATTGTGTAATAGGAGTTGTATCTGTTTTGTAGAAAAATCTTCTTAAAGAACCATCTTCATATAAATATAAATTAGCTTTTCCTTCAACCAGTACTTTTAAAAAAAGTTGCTCTTCTTTAAATATAGGATTTCTTGATAAGCTCATCATATTGATATTTTCACTTGATCTGTCTATATCTACTTTATGATTAACATACTTAGATACATTATAGATTCCAAACTCTTTAATGGTATTAATGAGGCCTTTTTTTTCTTCACCTTCTTGAGACAGGGTATATATAAATTCTGTAGGGTTATTTTTCCAATCTTTATTTTTAATTAAGCATTCTGTTTTTTGTCCAGAACTCGTAATATAATATCCTTTTTCGAAAGTAATTTGTGAGGAACAGGTAAGGGTTAAAATTGTAGCTAATAAAAATAAATATTGTTTTTTCATGTTTTGTTGTTTGTTAGAAGATAACATAAATATTGATGCTTATTTTTGTTTTTACACATTAGTATAGATAAAGTGATAGATAGCAATAGGTGTAAAATTTTAAATTTTCTTTTAAAAAGAAAATAATAAGTCTTGTGTATCCTTTGTAATTATACAGCAATAATAATAAAAAAAAGTACCAAAAAAAGACACTAAGAGTTTTTGTTTAAAATATTTTCAATTTTTTTATAATACGTATTCAATATGTGACTAAAAACCTATCGAGATTAAAAATAATACTCTAAGTATATCATGTATACTGAGGGTTTTTTGGTAAAACAAAAAAGTATACTTTAAAATCTATCCGTGTTTTCCGAGACGTTTCCAGTTTCGTTTAATCATTCTAAATAACAAAAATTATTGTTTGTACTTAGTGCTCGATTCTGTCGGGTGGCGGTAAAGCTTGGCGGGTAAGGGTAAGACAAATAAATACAAAGAACCGGTTACAGGGATGTAGTTGCCTTTTTGTATGTATACTTTTTGGTTAAATTAGGGTATTGCTATAAGTAAAAAACCAACTACAAATAAATGTAATTGGTTTTTTAGAACTAGCCACAGAGCAATCTATATAGTAAGTAGCTTCTACATTGATTACTAAATAATGGTTTTTCGTTTTCTAAGATGGTTATATTGATCTTCAGAATATTTTTCTTTGATACGTTTTAGGGCTTCATAATTTTGAGCAAAATAGGTCTTGGTAGGTATCGAGTTATCTTTAAAACTTATAAATGCTCCAGATGTGTTAGGGATATCAAAATCTCTGGACACCTCAATCCAATCCAGTGCCCTGTTGGTACGAGTGTATACTTTGTTATCCTCTAATTCTTCTTTTTGTTTAAGCTCGTTGTTCCACCATGTTTGGTATTGAATGGTGTATAGTTTATCCTTGTACGGGAATGCGCTTTTATCCCTTTCGGTTAAAGGCATTGTCTTATAAAAATCCCCAGCGATAGCACCAAGGGTAACATAAGTAAACAGCCCTAACAAGCGGTTTTCTTGTAATATTAAAGGAGAAGTAAGACTACTCAACAATCCTTCGTGTCCATTATCCTCTAATCCTTGTTTATTTACTAAACGGGATGTGATTTTATGAGAAGCCGGCTCATCTAAATCTGCGGGTAGTGGAGTGCCTTCTTTACCAGCAGCTAATAGTTTGATGTTGTGATGGGATTCCCTGTCCCAGGAACCCATTAGGTTTGCTCCATAATCTTTTCCGATACCACCAACACCATCTATACGAATGTCTTCTGGTTTGATGTTATTATCTGTAAATTGTTGGGTAATAAAAATGGTTAACTGCTCTTGTGTTCCTTGCCAATACCCATACATCACACAATTATGTATTACAGTATTGGGATCAAAAGCTTCATAGATAGGTTCGTTGTTTTTTTCGTCTTTATAGCCAATGATTTTAAGTGGTTTCCCGTTAATTTTAAGATTGGTACCAATTAACTTCGATGTATTTTCAGAAGTTATAATTTTTTCCCATTGGGTTAAAACTTTTATAGTAGGAATAGATTCTTTTATTTCTTGTGTGTGTTTGTCATATAAATTCCACTCTAATTCAAACTTAACAAGTGTTTCCGGCAGATCAAAAGTCTGTATAAATAGTTTGGTAACAATACCATAGCTCATTCCTCCGCCACCTTTTAAAGCCCAAAGTAACTCTGGTTTATTGGTTTCAGATATGACTTCTATGCTTCCGTCTCCCAGTATGATTTCGGCTTTAACCAGGTATTCACAGCACATACCTTTGCTTCGGGTCCAGGGACCCCATCCTCCTCCCATGATAAATCCGGGTATCGCTACAGTAGCACAAGTTCCGTGAGGGATCATTACCCCATTTTTTGCTAGTTCTGTAGTAAGCTTTATAAAACGGTTACCAGGGCCAATTTCAGCTATTTTTGTTTTTTCGTCTACAATAACTTCACTCAGTTCTATCAGGTCAATCAAAATAGTATTAGTTCCACTACATTCTCCTTCGTGATCATGCCCCCCTGATCGCACACTTACAGGAAGATTATTTTGAATAGCGGTCTTATATGCGATTTGAACATCTTCGGTACAGGTACAATACAATATCGCCAAAGGTTTTTCTTGTATTCTTCGGTTAAACAGTTGGCACGCTTGGTTATATTCAATTATTTGCCTGCTTGTACTATTGGCTTTTCTTGTAGTCTCATCATAATTCATGTTAGTAACGATATCTCCTTTAAAACCTTGGGATTTTACTTCGTTAATAAATTTATTAAGGTTTTTTGCATTTAGGATTACTAAGTTTTCGCTTATTCTTAACTCAGCATCAAAGATTTCTTTACTACTGGATTTTACCGTAATCCCTCTTTCTAAAACAGAAGACACAGGAGCCTTTAGATACGATTTATATGGAGTAAGAGATTTTTTTACTTCTATTACTAATTCGATTTCCGGAGTATCTCTGTTGGTATATTTTGCTTCGGCATAAAACTCTGGTAAACCGGTTAAGTTTTTAAGAACAACTTTTAGGTTACTCTTTGCAGGTATGGTTTCAGGAAACTGTACCGATATCTTGTCGAGATGAGGATCTGCTTTTTTTAAATCGAACGGAGAATCATTAATAATGTTTATAAAAGCAAATTGATCCTCGATACAATTATTGGATAGTATGGTATTTTGATCTTTTTTGATCGCAAAAGGACGACTAACCAGTACCCCTTTTTCATTACCTGTTATTGATTCTTTTTGATATTGTATAATTTCTTTTTGGGATAAAGCGTGATCCCAGATCACAATTCCTCCCAATTCTCCTAAAAAGGATTCCTCCTTGGTATCGATACTATTTTTACCGATAAGTATTTCTTCGATATTTTGAATTGGTAAATCACAGGTTTCTTTAATTTGTTCGGTAGAAACAGTTTCTCCGTTGACCAAAATGTACATTTCATCTCCTTTTTTAACAAGAGATACATGATGCCATTCCCCATCATTAATACCACCTTGGTTAGATTGAACAGTGTTTTGGAAATCATTGGATTGTACCGTAAAACTAATTTTTCCATTACTTAGAACCTCTGTAAAAAAATAGATGTTATTTTTTTGAGAATAGTGTTGGAATAATGGCCCATGATGATTGGTTTTTAACCAAGTCTGTATGGTAAAATCTTTTAATTCATTACTATTAAAAGATAGAACACCGTGTTCTATCGAATTGTTTACTGTAAGTTGATTTGCAGAACCCATAATATATTTAATTTAGAAATTGTGTAGAGAGAGCAGTCTTTAAACAGGCTACTCATGTTGGTTAAATACTATTTTCAATTCTAAGATACAGCATCCTTAAATCATATTTTTACGGAAAACCGGATAAAAATCTAAAACAACTTATATTAAGAAAATCTTAACGATCTAGCCAATTAGATATATTTACATTTAGATCTCTAAAAACATGTTCTAATGAAAAGCATATCGATAATAGTACTATCTGCACTAGTATTTGTTTCTTGTCAAAAACCTATAGAAGCAGATCTGGTGGTTATTAATGGTACTATTTATACCGTTGAGGATTCTAATCCAAAGGCAGAAGCTTTTGCGGTAAAAGATGGTAAATTTATTGAAGTTGGCAGTACCGCAGAGATTTTAAAAAAATACACAGCTATCGATACATTAGATGCCCAAGGTAAAACTATCCTGCCGGGTTTTATAGATGCACATTGCCATTTTTATGGATTAGGATTACAGCAACAAAAAGTAGATTTAACAGGGACTACTAGTTATGCAGAAGTGATAGAACGAATTGTGGTTTTTCAAAAAGAAAAAAATGTTTCTTTTATTACAGGACGAGGTTGGGATCAAAATGATTGGGAGATAAAAGAGTACCCAACAAAAGATGTACTGGATAGCTTATTTCCTAATACGCCGGTTGCAATTACCCGTGTAGACGGACATGCAATGCTGGTAAACCAAAAAGCATTGGATATGGCTGATATTAGTATAAAAACTAAAGCAACAGGAGGGGAGATTCTTCAAAAAGAAGGGGAATTAACAGGGGTACTTATTGATAATCCTATGGAGTGGATAGAAGCTATAATTCCTGCTCCTTCGATAGCAGAAAAAATACAAGCATTAAAAGATGCCGAAAAAATTAACTTTAGTTATGGATTAACTACGGTAGATGATGCAGGTTTAAGTCCAAGTGTAATTACATTAATAGATAGCTTACAAAAGGCAGGAGAATTAAAGATAAGGATGTACGCTATGGTAAGTAATGTGCCAGAATATGTAGAATATTATCTAAATAATGGGGTGCTTAAAACAGATAAACTTAATGTTTCTTCTTTTAAAGTATATGCAGATGGGGCATTGGGATCCAGAGGGGCTACTTTAAAACAACCATATACCGATAAAGAAAATCATTTTGGTGCTATGGTAATTGGTATCGATGATTTTAAAAACCTTGCAAAAAGATTGGCAAGTTCTCCTTTCCAGATGAACACGCACGCTATTGGGGATTCTGCAAATGCTGTGGTAATGAAAACATATTATGAGGTATTGCAAAATAAATCAGACAGAAGGTGGCGTGTAGAACACGCTCAGGTAGTTGCTGCCGAAGAGTTTGAAATCCTTAATAATAATTTGGTAATGAGTGTACAACCAACGCATGCAACAAGCGATATGTATTGGGCAGATGAGCGACTGGGGGAAGAACGTATTAAAGGAGCGTATGCCTATAAAAAACTATTAGAAAAAACAGGCAAACTGGCTTTAGGAACAGATTACCCTGTAGAGCACGTAAGTCCTTTTTATACTTTTTATGCGGCGGTAGCTCGTAAAGATTTAAAACAATATCCAGAAGGTGGTTTTCAAAAAGAAAATGCTCTTACCAGAGAAGAAACCTTAAAAGGCATGACCCTATGGGCTGCTTATAGTAATTTTGAAGAGCAAGAAAAAGGGAGTATAACTGCAGATAAGTTTGCTGATTTTATAATTCTGGAGGATAATATTATGGAAATCGAAGAAGATCAGATACCAAACAGTAAAGTAAAAGCAACCTATGTAAATGGAGAGAAGGTGTATTAGATAGTATACGTTTATTGAATTTCTTATTTTAAAAATTTCACTAGATCTTTTCCTCTATATAGTACTCTAATAATCCGAATATGAGTTTTAAATACTCTATAAAAAACAACATGAGAACTGAAAGGAAAGCTGATAAGTCCTTCTTTTATCTCATTTCTATTTTTACGAGCTTCTGGATTATTACAAAGAAAAAGGAACATCAAATTTAATTCTTCTAAATATTTTATAGCCTGTATCTTGCCAAATTTATAGACTCCATCATCATATATTTCTTCGATATCTTCATCTGCTTTTTGAGATAATACTAGTTTTTGCATTACCTTTTTTTCTTTGAAGCAATAATATCGTCAATGGTTCTGTTACTATCAGGAGCATTCCACCCATCTTCAATTTCTTTTCTTAAATCTTTGATTACTTTTTCACGATAGATACTATGAAGCCTTAACGCATCACGTATTACCTCGCTATTATTTTGATATTCTCCTGTAGCAACTTGCTTAGAAATATAATCTTCCTGCTGTTTTGTGAAACTGATATTCATATTCTAAAATTTAAAATTATCTATATTTGACAAATATAGATAATTATTTTTTTTCTGTTGCTAAAACATGTTAAAGGAAAAAAATAATCTAGTATATGGATAAGATATCGTATTCATTTTTGAAAGTCAAATTCAAAAATATGAACCAATAAAGAAAGTAGATATAGTTTATTATCTACCACCGTTAGCTCTTAGGTCGGCTATGCACTGGGCATCTAATTTAGGAACATCGTCTCCTAAGCCCATAGCACCGTTTCCAAACTCTATAGCGGCACTCATTAAACAACTGGCAATACTACAATGACCTTGCGAATCTGCATCTGCATGATTGGTCTGTTTAGGAGAGCCTATATCGACCAGACCTAATAAATGAGAAAACTCATGATTTAAAGTTGCTGTTTCTATAGTAGATAGTAGCGGGGCATTAGGACGAGAACTTAATTTACGAATAGTACTTTCATAAATAACAATAGAGGTGTTTAGATAAGCAGAGCCTAATGTGATTTTTTTATCGGTATCCTTTTCTTTGCTACCATCGGCAAAATATATAAAAACGGTAACATCGCCGGTTTGATTAAATACTGTTCTGTTGTTATTTTCTATTTCCAGGATTTCTTCAATAGTAAAAGGTGTTTTGTTAGAAGAAGGTACGGTACGCTGGGTAATAGTTATTCCATCGGGTTTAAATAAACGCTCTTGTAAAAATTGCTTAAATCCATCTATCGCAGTTGTTGTGGGTTCAAAACCTTGTACAGATACCATTTCTATACTTAAACTGGTAAAGTTAATTTCACTTAACAGATCATTAGCAGAAGTTCCTAAAGGTTTTTTGTTATTTGCTTGTAATGCATCTAAAGTAGCATTATCATCTTCAGAACATCCTATTAGGATAAACGAACAAATAAGTAAGTAGCTTAAAATTTTTATGGTATGCACAGGGCTTATTTTAAATATTTTCTGGTCACAAAGATTATACCATGTTGTTTTTATATTTTAATCCACCAAAGTGAGTCGGGCCAGATAATCGTTGTTCTCTCCTTCGATCAACAACTCGGATAAAAAACCATTGGCATTGGCCGCATTTTGTAAAGTATTATAATCGATGTATAACCAATCAAAAGCTTCTGATATTTGTTTTTTATATTTTAATATATAACGCATTTCGCCATAATATCCTGCCGAGGCATCTATCCAAAAACTACCATCTTCTTCTTGATAAAGATAGGATATGTCTGAAGAATCCATTAAAACTTGTCCTCCGGGAGCTAAAAGTGTTTTTATATGATTAAAAAATCTATCCATACGATCTAAAGTACCAATAATACCACTACCATTCATTAAAAAAAGAATAGTATCATAGGTACCTGAATCGTGTTTAAAAACATCTTGAGCATAAGTGTTTTCTAAACCTCTTTTTTCGCATATTTCTATAGCCCCTTCAGAAATATCTATGGCGGTAACATCTAATTTTTTTTCTTTTTGAAGGTATAAACCATGACTTCCGGCTCCACAACCTGCATCCAGTACCTTTCCAAATGCTGTGTCCAACGCTTTTTGCTCTATTTTTGGCATTTCAGAATACGATCTAAAAAAATAGGAGACAGGTATATGGTCATCATCAAAATCATCTGCCTGTACCACAATATCCTCTGTATATTGGTTGTTGAAATAATCTTTAATAGCTTCTCCAAAAATATCTGTGTTCATGCGTATTATATTTGGTTTTTACAGTACCTGTTTAATCTCTTGTTAAGAGAGATAAACTCCCGGGGGGGATGTCTGAAAAATTATTACTTAATCGTATGTCTAAAATTGATAAGGATAATTTTTAAAAATTCTATTTTTGCAATATGCAGGAATTTATAGATCAATTACCAAAACTGGCCAAAGATAAACATAACGAGAACAAAAAGTTCTTTGCTAAACTTAAAAAAAAGCCACCTAAAAAGTTGGATGAAATAATGCAGGATTTGCATGATGAAGAGTTTGGTACTACAGATTGTTTACAGTGTGCCAATTGTTGTAAGACAACAGGACCGTTGTTTACCGATAAAGATGTAGAGCGTATTGCAAAGTTTTTTAGAATAAAACCGAGACAATTTGAAGAACAATACCTGCAAACCGATGAAGAAGGGGATTTGGTATTACAACAAACCCCGTGTACTTTTTTGGACAGTGATAATTATTGTTCTATTTATGAGGTGCGACCAAAAGCTTGTAGGGAGTACCCACATACAGATCGAAAAAAATTTCAGCAAATCTCTGATTTAACGATAAAAAATGTTGCTATCTGCCCTGCAGCATATAATATTGTAGAAAAAATGAAATCAAAAATACCTTTATAGGTTTTGTAAAAATAGGTGTTCTTATGCTTTTTGCTAAAAAATGCAGAGTACCATTTGTAACCTTTATTCAGGACGGGTCAAACTGTTTTGGTCCCATAACCAAAAAGAGGGCACTTCATCATTTAAAAATTTATCCTGTCCATCTACCCAAATAATTTCTGCAGATAGTATATTAATACCATTTCTGACTTAAAATTACCCCCTAAAATTTGCTCTTTTTCGTTTATGCTTCAAAATAAAATTTAATCATAGCTTTGACTATGCTTGCATTTTCTTTTTTGTCTAAACAAAAAATACCTGCATTTTATTTGGGTATTTTTAAATAAGAACTGGTATAACATTAGATTTTTTTGCAATGTAAGATGTTATAGAATATCTAAGGGGTTGTTCTAGGGTAAAGAAATCGAAAATAAACACAGGCTGTTTGCCAGATAAGCTTTGCCGGTTTTTGTTATCAGTGATTTCTATTTGATGTGGCCCTACATGTGGTCTGAATTGTTTTGATATTTTTTTCATGATACCTCTTTTTTATCTTTAATAATTAGATGACCCGGTTTCATCATACAAAAAAATGTAGTGTTTTGGGGTTTTTGATGAACTTTGGGTCATCTATACAAAAAATGTTTCTTGTTTAAAAATCTATATCATCGCCAACTTTTGCCGAAGCAAATTCTGCATTATATTTTTCCATTAACTCTCCCATTTTTAATGCCATACGAGTATCTGTAGCCATTTTTGTTACCCAATGCATACCTACAGTACTCCAATCAGTAACAGTAAGTCCGTATTGTTGTAAGATTGAAGCAGCATCTTTTCCTTGAGCTGCCCCCATGTTTTGATGACACATAACCTTGACATAAAGCTCAAAATCCTCATAAATATCGTTATTACTTGCAGTAGAACCAACGTTTTGACTGTTTCCTGCATCGGCAAATTTGCCAATATTCGAATTTACAAAAGCATCACCATATACTTTGGAAATTGCAAAAGTTGTGTCTTGAGACATTCTTGCTGTCCATTCTGCAGATACTTCGTCCCAGATTGGTTTTTCTGTCCCCACTACTTTAAGGACTTCATCCAGATCCATTCCTCCTGCTATTTTTGCATTAGCAGCCGCCCAGGTTTTCATATCGATCCCTTTTATAGGGTCTAATAACCCACCGGCTTCTGCAGCTTCTATATGGGCATCCATCTGGGCATCTAGTTTAGCTTTTTGCTCTTTTAAAAAGTCATCCGCCGCATCGTATGCTTTTTCTTCAGCAGAATCTAGTATGGCTATTCCCCATAAAAAATGGTTTTCATCAGAGAATCCATACTCATGAATTTGATCCTTAAATTCTGAAAGGTCACTATTTTTCAGGTTTTTAATGTCATTAAGGATTTCTGTAGCGTCTTCGTGAGAAAGTTCTAGAACCTGCTCTGGCATTTTAAGCTTGTTTACAAATCCATACCTTCTGATACCAGACTTAATTTGATTGTTAAGATCTACCCAATGTGGTTCATTTAGGTTAGGTTTAAATGGCCACAGATCATAGTTTTTGCCTTCTTCGAGATCTTGAAAAGAAAGATCGGCACAAGGCCATGTCGTGTAGTCATAGCTGTGCCAGTCCATACGATCAATAATCCTCATGTAGTCTCTGTATTCGTTTTTTTGTTTTCCTGAAACATCTTGATATAATTCATTAACTGTGCTCATACGGTACGGTTTTTAAAAATTAATTTTTGTTTTTAGAATTGAGATAATATTTCCTGTTTTTTTTGTTTGTATTCCTGTTCGTCGATTAAGCCGGCATCAAACATTTTCTTTAGTTTTTCTAATTTTTGTACCGGATCATCGTTTTGAGGTTGAGATTGAGATGGTGGTGGGGTATTTTGTTGGGGCGTAGATTGCTGCCCTTGTTTGTTCATCATATTTCCCAGCATTTGCCCCATTCCCAGTCCGGCTCCCATTTGCATGCCGATATTACCACCACTTTCATTTTTTGCCATATTTTTTAAGGCTTCGAGTTGTTGGTAATCCTGATAGCTTACGCCTAGCTCTTTCATTGCCTGTGCTTCGGCGCTCATATCTGCGATTCGACCAATCCTTGTTTTGGTTTCTTCATCAAAACTGGTTCCTTCTATCCTGAAATCAAGTAGCTCAAAGCCTAATTCACCAAAGATTTGTGTACACGCACTTTTAGAGAATGCTGCAATTTCATTGCGGTGCTTGTCAATTTCTATATAACTAAACGAAGCGTTGGCAAGGAAATCACTAATAGGCTGGGTAATTCTGGATAAGATAACTTTCTGGATTGCTTTTACCGGATAGTAGTCATCACCCGCAATAACGTTGGTAAAAAAATCAACTGGTTTAGTGATTTTAAAAGAAAAATTACCAAATGCACCTAACCCTACAGGAAAATTATAAACAGGGTCTTTGTAGGTAATAGGAGAAGGGGTTCCCCAGCGTATATTTTGCATTTCTGCTTTTCTATAAAAGAAAATACCTACTTTATGGGCAGACTCAAATGCATACATGATATTTTTGATAGTCGTCCAGAACGGAATATTTCCTGTTTTGAGATCGTAAAGCCCTTCTTCTTCAAAAAAACCTTCTACTTTGCCTTCATATACAAAAAGACATCCTTGTCCGGGTCCTACGATAAGCTTTGAAGCATTTTTGATTTCATCCCCGTTTTCTGTCCATTTTTCAAAAAGAGTTTCGGGTGTTGGGTTTTGCCATTCTATTATCGATCGTAGCTCATTTCTAAATGAATTTGACATTTTTTTTTGCTTTTAGGATTATGGATAGTTTGTTAAGAGTGCAATTTTAGACTTAAGGTCTTTTTCATACCGGTCTTTATAATCGGGTATGATTTCTATTCTTTTCTTTAAGTAGGTTTCTATATATTTTTGATATGTAGATATTAATTCCTCTTTGCTGTGGGTTTCAGGATTTTGTATGTAATTTTCAAACTTAAGTTCTTCATACAGCAGATAATGTTCTAATGCGGCCTCTTCCCCAAGGGCATGAATGGCAAAATGCTCTATGTTTCGGGCTTTGGTTCCGGGCTCGAATGTATTTACAGTCTGACAATATTGGCAAGTACTATAATAGGATCTGAAAAAATTATCTTTTACAGCAAGTTTAGCTTGGCATTGGGTACAACAAAAATCTTTGGACAGGGTTTCTTTTACTTCTTTTAATAATTTTTTTGCAGCACCTGCAAAAATTTTCACTTCGTATGATTTTAGCTTTTGCTCCAGGTTAAACCTGGATCTAAGCCCTTTGTCTCTTTCCTGATTAAATTGTTTTGACCCAAATTCTGCCCCTGCATCTTCAAAAGCTTCTTCGACTTTATCGTTCCATGTGCTATCTATTTTCCAGATAAGTTCATTGGCTTGAGAATAAATTCCTTGCCAGGCATTATGAAAGGTAGTGGTTTCAAGATCGGTAGATTCAAAAAGAAGAGGTAATAGGGTTTCTGTTTTTTGTAATATTTCTTCGAATCGATCATTGATTTTTTTAAGAAAATCATCCCATCTTTTTTGTGTATCGTTAAAAGACATATTTCTAGTAGATTATATTTTAGTAAAATTGGTCTCCACAAAAATCACAGTATTTAAGATCTGTATCTTCAGGTCTTGCAGCTCCGCAGCTTTTACATTTTTTGGTTTCCAGACCAGCATTTATTTCTTCATGTTTTTTTGTAGAAGAAAGTGCATTGGCCAGAATATCGTCAAGAAGATTTTTTTCTTCTTTAGGATTTTGCTTATTGTTTTCTTGCATCTTAAATAGAGGTGGTTTTAATAAAAGGCAATCAAAACAGGTTATCCCCATGTTTTTGATGATTAGGGTCAAAACACAGGAATAACCTTGAGGTCTATTATTCCAATTTATGTTTTATAACCCTTTTTTAAGATCTTCGATAGTTTTTGCCATTACTACCCCTGGTAATTTTATAGGAGCTGCAACTTCTGCTAAGAAAGTACCTTTTACTTCACCAGTTTTATAAGTTGTAAACCCAATACGGTATAATCCAACGGTAAGGGCTTTGGTAGGGTTACCAACTTCACTTTTATATCTTAATAAAGAGTTATAGCTGCTGCCACTTGGTTGTTTTGGCATTTCACTACTATCATCATTGCGCTCTAGGGTTACCCAATTTGCACTATTTACAGCATCTTGGCTAATGTTATCTTTGCTAACAATATCAGAACGCTCTAATGTAATGTAAGTATCAAAATACTCTTCAGAACTTGCATTTTCGGTATAAGCAGCAGATTGTGTAGCTTTTTTGATTTTTGTTTTACCAACCGGGGACATCATTCGTACTCCAAGTTCAGGAGCTACTGCCGGTACCCAAAGATAGATGTAGTAAAACTTTTTCCCGTCTTTTACTTCATCTTCATTGCCAGGAGCAGCATACCCAAGATAGGATACCACATCAGTATATGGTACTTTTATAGTTTTAGGCCCAATCTTTTTTTCTATAGAGCTTCCAAATTTACCTAGTTTTTGTGCTTGTGCATTAAAGATGCTTCCGAAAGCTAAGATTGCGATTACAATTAAAATTTTTGTTTTCATTTTTAAAGTTTAAGTATTAATTAATTAAATAGATTGCGATTATTATTCTATAGTAAAGGTTACTGTTACATAGTGTTTTTGATCTTGTTCAGGCTTATACATATCTATGTATTGCTCCTTGGTACTAGTATTTTCAATCTTTATTATACTACCCAATTTTTGATGAAGATTACTTACGATTTTTGATGCTTTTATTTTGGCATCTTCTATTGCAGTATGAGTTAAATCTGCCAACTCTTCATTTGTTTTTTCCTTAGCTATTATCTCTACATGTATGATACTTAGACCATTCATTTTTAAATCGATAATTTTATGGATTTCTTCTTGAGAAGCAGAGTTAAAGTAAAAATACTCTACGTCGTTAACTTCAGAATAGGAAGAGTAGAACTGATATACAAAGTTTTTATGAAAGGCACTAAAATCAACACCAATAGCCTTTAACTTATCAGCATACATTTGTTTTACCTCAGAAAGACTTTTAGGTTCATGTTGCTGGTACCCGTCTGTTACAATTTGTTTTAACGAGATAGTAAGGTTATAGCTGTCCACTTCGGCTTTCTTTTTAGCCTCGCCCACTATGGTTAGTGTTTTAGCTTTTTCTTGTGAAACTACTGTTTGTAAAGACATACATAGAAGTATTATAAAAATTATTTTTTTCATGTATAAAGGTTTTTGGATTTGTTTACGTTGTACGTGTTATGTACGGAAGAACAGAAACCAATACGATCAGTATGGATAACAATATCAGTCCGGTAAAGTGATACCAAGGTGTTTTTGTTTGGTTGTTTTTGCCATCCAGAAAACTCTGTATCAATTTTGGATCCTGAATCTCTCTTTTTTCAAAAGCACCTTTACAGTGCCCGCAAACCATGTATACTTTTTTCCCCACAGGAAAGAACGGTATCCAAAATATATGAACATATTTTTGGTATCCTTGTATCCACATATTGTTTTCGGTTTTACAATACGGGCAATCCCCTTTTTCTAATTTTTTGGGGTGAATGATCGAAGAACTAGTTCCAAATATGATCATATATTTTGTTTTTTGTTGGATACTTTTATATAAGGTTTTACATAAAGAACAAGAAAGAGGCTACGATCATCCAGCAACCAACTATGATCCCCAGGACCCCTAATTTTCCTAGTTTTGGGGCTAATTTTTCTCTTAGCTGGTTTGCTTTTTCTTTTGCGGCTTCGTTTTTGGATAAAAAGAATTTATTGATTAGCCCAAAACCTAGCATAAATCCTAATATAGCTTCGATAACATTTCCTGCCAATAATGTAACCCACCAGATAGGGTATGAGGTTAACCATCCAAGATTTAAAATCGCAGTGATAATACCCCAAACTCCCCAAAAACAGAATACCAATCCGATCCATCCTTGATATGGTTCGATTTTTTCTAAAAGTTCTTTAGCATTTGGTTTTTTTGACAGTAATAAAGATGGTACTGCGATAATACTTAATAAAATTAATGTGATTCCCCAGGTCATAGTTTCTAAATTTTAAAGGGTTAGTATTTATTTTTTTGTTTTTATTTTTTGATTTATAATAAGAGCTTATGCTAGTATGATTATCAAAAAAATTACATTACAAAGGTGTGGGATATGAATGGACAGGGGAACACCTTTTATAGTGAAAAAGAGCACCCTGAAAACAGGGGGGTAAGTACATGTGGTAAAACCCTATTTATGGTGGGTTTTAATATTAAGGGGAAATTTAGTTTTGTGGGGAACAATTTTTTTTTTCAAAAGATGAGAAATATTAAATATAACATCATAGGTAGAAATAGAACTATATCAATTGTTTTAATTTGTTTTTTTAGTTTAATAAAAGGTATAGCTCAAGATTGTATTTCAAGAATAAACACTTCAGAACTAGATGGAACTAACGGTTTTTTAATTAATGGTATTGATGCTGCAGATATGTCAGGATGGTCTATTAAGAATGCAGGAGATGTTAATAATGATACTCTAGATGATATAATTATAGGAGCATATTGGGCAGATCCCAATGGTAATGATAAATTTGGAGAGGTTTATGTCGTATTTGGAACTGCTTCTGGAATAGCAAGCTCTATTGATCTTTCATCGTTGAATGGAATTAATGGATTTAAAATTGATGGGATTGATTCCTGGACAGGAAGAGAAGTAAGCAGTATAGGGGATATCAATAATGATGGTATAGATGATATCATGTTTAATGCCATATATACTGACCCTCATGGAGGAGGGAAGTTTGAAAATACAGGGTCGGTTTATATAGTATACGGGAAAACAACTGGTTTTTCGGCAACTTTTGATCTTAACACTTTAGATGGAAGTAATGGTTTCGTTATTAATGGGATTGATCCTGGAGATTTAACAGGAATTTCATTAAGTAGAGCAGGGGATATTAATAATGATACAATTGATGATATTGTTATTGGAGCGCAATATGCATCTCCCAATACTACAGATGCAGCAGGAAGAAGTTACGTTGTTTTTGGACGAGAGCTACCATCTGGATTTCCATCGGTGTTCGAACTCTCTGACCTAGATGGTACAAATGGATTTGTAATAAATGGTATTAATATTGATGATGAGTCAGGATCAAAAGTTGCGAATTCTGGAGATATCAATGGGGATGGTGTTGATGATATAATGATTAGTGCTTCTCGTGCAGATGTGAATGGTCCTAACTCTGGTCAAGTTTATGTTGTTTTTGGACGAAAACTTCCATCTAGATTTCCATCAGTGTTTGAACTTTCTGATTTAGATGGTGCAAATGGTTTTATCATAAATGGAGAGGGTTCTGGGAACTTTTTGGGAGAAGGAATAGGAAGTATTGGTGATATTAATAATGATGGTCATCAGGATATCGCAATTTCTGCACGTCAAGCTTCTTCTGGAAAGGTATATATTATTTTTGGAAGAGAATTAACATCACCATTTCCAAACGTTTTTGAACTTTCTAGTTTAGATGGTGATAATGGTTTTATTATTGAAGGTTTGTCTGTATTATCAGTAAGTAATGCAGGAGATTTTAATGATGATGGTATAAACGATTTTGCTATGGGAGTACCCTACGGAGTAACATCACAAAGAGGGGGGTATATAGTTTATGGAAAATCAGACCCTTGGCAAAATCGATTGGGAATAAATGATATTAATCATTTACGGATTGTCGAAG
This sequence comes from Aquimarina sp., assembly GCF_977115655.1. Lineage (NCBI taxonomy): Bacteria > Pseudomonadati > Bacteroidota > Flavobacteriia > Flavobacteriales > Flavobacteriaceae > Aquimarina > Aquimarina sp. The sequence goes on along the minus strand of NZ_CDSBKO010000011.1, from coordinate 3,018 downwards.
ATGGAATACAGGAAAATCTTGGATATGATATAGATGGTGTTGGTAATTTTAATGGAGATGGAATTAGTGATTTTATTATCGGAGCACCAGCTGTATTTGAAAGAGATGAAGTTAACGGCTTAACTGGTGTTACCTACGTTGTATTTGGAGGTGATTATTGTGTGATGCCTTTAAATAATGGATATCCTCAAGCTATCAATGAAACAGATCAAGGATTTACCTTGGTTGTAAATGGCCCGGAGACAGGAAGGATACATTATGCAGTTTTTCAAGCTAATTTTTCAGGAACTTCGGATCATAATGATATCATTAATGGTGTAGGAGCAGTAACCGAAGGAGATTTTTTAATGAGTACCGCGAATACCAATATCCAAGAGATAATTTCTTCTTTAACAGCAGGTACTACTTATGATGTGTATTTGTTTTTAGAAGATGGAACTGGAAATCAAGGAGAAATCTACCATATCGATGATGTTACTACTTTGTCTGGTGCTGATACCACCCCTCCAACAATTACTTGCCCTTCTAATCAAGCTATAGCATGTAACTCTACTGTGATTCCTGATTTTACATCATTGGTAACTGCATCAGATATTGTAGATCCCAATCCTGTAATTACCCAAAATCCACCTGCAGGGTCTATATTTACAGATGGGATGACAATTACGATGACAGCTACCGATGCAAGCTCGAATAGCGCTAGTTGTACATTTTTTGTAACTAAGGGAGTAGATAATGAGAAACCGGTACTTACTTGTTTAACTTCAGAATCATTATTTGTTAATTCGACACTTCCTAATTATTATTTAAAGCTTGGTGTTTCAGATAATTGTACATCACTATTTGATCTTACGTATACACAAACTCCTGTACAAGGAACAATATTTACAGCAGATACCAATGTGACGGTAACTGTTACAGATGGTAACGGAAATACAGAAAGTTGTTCATTTTTAGTAACTGTCCGGTCTCCCATAACTCCTGTAGATTGCACAACCACTTCAATAAGTTTAAATGATTTGGATGGTAATATTGGTTTTCAGATAGAAGGAAATAGGATAAAAGGAGAAACAGGCTATGATGTTAGAGGAGCAGGAGATATTAATGGAGATGGAATTGAAGATTTTATAGTGGGCTCACCAGGTAAAGCGTATAATTTTAACTCTTCTTACGGAAGAGAAAGAGGTAATTTTCCGGGAGATGTTTTTGTGATTTTTGGGAAAGGAAGTAATTTTCTTCCAAATTTAGACACTACGTTATTAGATGGTACCAATGGATTTAAAATAACTAATGATATTCCAGGAGGGAATTTTCAATTTTCTGGTTATCAGGTTAGTACTGCAGGGGATATTAATAATGATGGAATTGATGATTTGATGTTTAGTGATCCATTTCGCAACGATGGACTAGGAGCAGAATTAGGAACTACATATGTGATTTTTGGAAAAACAAGTAGTTTCTCTCCTGTTTTTAATGTCTCGAGTATTGATGGTACTAATGGTTTTGTTTTTATGGGAGCAGATCCGTATGATCAGTCTGCACTTTCTTTTGATTCGGCAGGAGATATTAATAATGATGGAATTAATGATATCATAATAGGGGCCAGATCAGCAAGATTTACTGATACTTCTGGTAAATGTTATATTGTTTATGGAAGATCTACAGCGTTTCCTGCGCTAATAAGGGGATATGATCTAAATGGAACCAATGGATTTGTAATAAAAGGGGACGCTGATGGAGAAGGAATTGGTAATGGTGTCGCGGGCTTAGGAGATGTAAATGGAGATGGGATTGATGATGTAGGGTTTGAAGGTGGAAGTACAAATAAAACCTATGTTCTTTTTGGAAAAACAGGTGGCTTTTCAAGTATTGTACCAACAGCAACTATAAATGGAACTACAGGGTTTTATGTTGATGTTTCTTCTTTTTCGTCTGGTTCTTTTTATAAAACTATAACAGGAGTTGGTGATGTTAATAATGATGGGATAAACGACATATTGTTTGGGAACAAGAGGCTTCTTTTTGGAAAGAATACCGGATTTTCTGTAGTAGAAGATATTACAAGCTTGGATGGTACAAATGGAGTTGAATTTGCAGGAAATAACTATAGAACCTCTAGTGTCGGGGGGGATTTTAACAAGGATGGAATCGGGGATTTAATAGTAGGACGATCTGGTTCTATAGCTATTGTTTACGGAAAAAGTACTCCTTGGAGTGCAACAGTAAACCCTTTTTCATTGCCATCATCAGAAGCTTTTGTTGTAAACAGGTCTAACTTAGGGGATTATTCTGTGTCTGATTTGGGGGATGTTAACGGCGATGGAATCACAGACGTAATCATGGGAGAGAAAGAAAGGTTGTATTATGATAGTAGTTCTAGTTTAGATCCTGGTCATGCCCATGTAATATATGGATTTTCTGTTTCAGATACCGAAGCCCCTGTAATTACTTGCCCTGCAGATCAGGTTTTGGCATCCGGCAGTACATTGCCAGATTATACAACTTTGGCTACAGTAACAGATAATTGTGATGTAGCACCTGTAATTACTCAAAACCCTGTAGCCGGTGGGGTTTATACTCCCGGAATGACAATTACACTTATCGCTACAGATGCAAGTAGTAACACTAATGATTGTACTTTTGTAGTAAATGAGGATGCAGATACTGTTCCACCTGTAATTACTTGTCCTTCTGATCAGGAGCTAAACTGTAATGTTTCTACAATTTTGGATTATACAGGATTGGTATCTGCTACGGATTCTGTAGATCCAAACCCTGCAATTACACAAAATCCGGTATCGGGATCTGCTTTTGCAGATGGAATGATAATAACGATGACAGCCACCGATGCTTCTGGGAATACAGCTACTTGTCAGTTTACGGTAAATCAAACTGTTGATACAGAAGCTCCCGTGATTACCTGCCCTGCAGATCAGGTTTTGGCATCCGGCAGTACATTGCCGGATTATACAACTTTGGCTACAGTAACAGATAATTGTGATGTAGCACCTGTAATTA